>NZ_WWFY01001022.1:0-11802 GCF_009864975.1 Pseudonocardia sp. SID8383 | reverse complement strand
CGGCGCGGGTCCTCGACCCGTCGGCCACGGCGTTCCGGACACGGTCGACGCGCACCCGGCGAGCAGCCCCGCGAGCACCGTCGCGACGGCCGCCGTGCGTGCCACCGACCGCCTCCGTGCGGGCGCGCCCGCGCCCGGTCCCACCCCGCGTGTCACCCGTCGCCGCACCCGCGGGAAACTAGGCGTCGCACGCGGCCGCCGGGCCCGGTTCCGCACCGCCCGATCGCGATCGCGAATCCCGATTGCATGGCTTTCCGAGGCCGTGCATACTCATCCACGTGGTACGCATCGCAGTGGCGGGAGCCAGTGGCTACGCCGGGGGAGAGCTCCTCCGGCTGCTGCTCGCACATCCCGAGGTGGAGATCGGCGCCCTCACGGCCGGCGGGAACGCGGGGACGCGTCTGGGCGAGCATCAGCCGCACCTGACCCCGCTCGCGGACCGCGTCCTGGGCGAGAGCACGGCGGAGAACCTCGCCGGACACGACGCGGTGTTCCTCGCACTGCCGCACGGCAGGTCCGCCGAGTTGGCGGCCCAGCTGGGGCCGGACACGCTCGTCGTGGACTGCGGGGCGGACCACCGCCTCACCGACCCGGCCGCCTGGGACCGCTGGTACGGCGGCGAGCACGCCGGGCACTGGCCCTACGGGCTGCCCGAGCTGCCCGGTGCCCGGGCCGCGCTGACCGGCACCCGTCGTGTCGCGGTGCCGGGCTGCTACCCGACCGGCACCAGCCTCGCGCTGGTCCCGGCCCTGGTCGCCGGCCTGGTGGCCCCCGAGGTCGTGATCACCGCGGTCACCGGCACCTCCGGCGCGGGCAAGTCGCTCAAGCCGCACCTGCTGGGCGCGGAGGTCATGGGGTCGCTGTCGGCGTACGGCGTCGGCGGCGTGCACCGGCACACCCCGGAGATCGCACAGAACCTGTCCACCGCGCTCGGCTCTCCCGTGTCGGTGAGCTTCACCCCGGTGCTCGCGCCGCTGCCGCGCGGCATCCTCGCCTCCTGCTCCGCCCCGCTGGCCGACCCGGCGACCGACGCCGAGGCGATCCGGGCGGTCTACGAGAAGGCCTACGCCGACGAGCCGTTCGTGCGGCTGCTGCCCGAGGGCCAGTGGCCCACCACGGCGCAGACCCTCGGCTCCAACATGGTCGCGCTGCAGGTCACCGTCGACGTCGACGCCGCCCGGCTGGTCGTCGTCTCCGCGATCGACAACCTCACCAAGGGCACCGCGGGCGGCGCCGTCCAGTGCATGAACCTGGCCCTCGGGCTGCCCGAGACCACCGGCCTGCCGACGACGGGAGTGGCGCCGTGAGCGTGACCGCAGCCCAGGGCTTCCGGGCCGCCGGGATCGCCGCCGGGATCAAGAAGTCCGGGAAGGCCGACCTGGCGCTCGTCGTCAACGACGGCCCGCGCGCCGAGGCCGCCGGGGTCTTCACCCGCAACAAGGTCAAGGCCGCCCCCGTCCTCTGGTCCCAGCAGGTGCTGACCACCGGCTCGCTGCGCGCGGTCGTCCTCAACTCCGGCGGGGCGAACGCCTGCACCGGCGCCGAGGGCTTCCAGGTCGCGCACGCCACCGCGGAGCAGGTCGCCGAGGTGGTCGGCTGCGGCGCGATCGACGTCGCCGTGTGCTCCACCGGCCTGATCGGTGAGCAGCTCCCGCGGGAGACCGTGCTCGCCGGGGTCCGGTCGGCCGCCGCGGAGCTGGCGTCCGGGCCCGAGGCCGGGTCCGCCGTCGCCGCCGCGATCATGACGACCGACACCGTCCCGAAGGAGTCCGCGGTCACCGACCCGGCGGGCTGGACCATCGGGGGCACCACCAAGGGCGCCGGGATGATCGCCCCGTCGATGGCGACCATGCTCAGCGTGGTCACCACCGACGCCGTCCTCGACCGGGCCACGCTCGACGCCGCGCTGCGCGAGGCGGTCCGCTACAGCTTCGACCGGCTCGACGTCGACGGCTCGATGTCCACCAACGACACCGTGCTGGTGCTGGCCTCCGGTGCGTCCGGCGTCGAGGCCGACCCGGCGGTGTTCACCGCCGCGCTCACCCGCGTGTGCCGCGACCTCGCCGAGCAGATGCAGGCCGACGCCGAGGGCGTCACCAAGCGGATCACCGTGCGGGTCACCGGCGCCGCCTCCGAGGACGACGCGGTCACCGTCGCCCGCACGATCGCCCGCGACTCCCTGGTCAAGACCGCGATGTTCGGGTCCGACCCCAACTGGGGCCGGGTCGCCGCCTCCGCCGGGTACGCCGACGCCGAGATCGACCCCGAGCGCCTCGACGTCACGATCAACGGTGTGCTGCTGTGCAAGGGCGCCGTCGTCGCCGGGGACCGGGCCGACTGCGACCTGTCCGGGAAGGACGTGCTGATCGAGGTCGAGCTGGGGCTGTCCGGTGGGGCCGACGGGCACACCGCCGAGATCCGGACCACCGACCTGTCGCACGCCTACGTGGAGGAGAACAGTGCCTACTCCTCCTGAGCCGGTCGCCCCGGACGCGCTGCCGCAGCCGCAGATCGCGCCGTCCCCGGAGACCCCGGCCCGGCTGAAGCGGGCGGGGGAGAAGGCCGGTGTGCTCGCCGAGGCGCTGCCCTGGCTGCAGCGCTTCCACGGCCGGATCGTCGTCGTCAAGTACGGCGGCAACGCCATGATCGACGAGGAGCTGAAGCAGGCCTTCGCCCGGGACATGGTGTTCCTGAGGCTCGCGGGCATCCACCCGGTCGTCGTGCACGGCGGCGGGCCGCAGATCTCGGCGATGCTGAAACGGCTCGGCATGCCCGGCGAGTTCCGCGGCGGCCTGCGCGTCACCACCCCGGAGACGATGGAGATCGTCCGGATGGTGCTGTTCGGCCAGGTCGGGCGCGAGCTCGTCGGGCTGATCAACGCCCACGGGCCGCTCGCCGTCGGCCTGTCCGGGGAGGACGCGGGTTTGTTCACGGCCGAGAAGCGCACCGCGCTGGTCGGGGGCGAGCCCGTCGACATCGGTCTGGTCGGTGACGTCACGAGGGTCAACCCGGACGCGGTGCTGGACATCATCGCGGCGGGTCGCATCCCGGTCGTCGCCGGGATCGCGCCGGACGCCGACGGCCAGGTCCACAACATCAACGCCGACAGCGCCGCCGCGGCGCTCGCCGGCGCGCTGGACGCCGCGAAGCTCGTGGTGCTCACCGACGTCGAGGGGCTCTACGCGAACTACCCCGACCCGGAGTCGATCATCACCTCGCTGACCGCGGACCAGCTCGAGCCGATGCTGCCCCGCCTGGAGAGCGGCATGGCCCCGAAGATGGAGGCCTGCCTGCGCGCCGTGCGGTCGGGCGTCGGACAGGCCCACGTGATCGACGGTCGGGTGCCGCACTCGGTCCTGCTCGAGGTGTTCACACACGACGGCGTCGGCACCATGGTGCTGCCGGACGCCACAGCCGGGGGAACGACATGACCACGCACGCGCAGCGGTGGCAGGCCGCTCTGATGAACAACTACGGCACCCCGCCACTGACCCTGGTCCGTGGCGAGGGCGCCCGCGTCTGGGACGCCGAGGGCCGCGCGTACCTGGACCTCTACTCCGGGATCGCGGTCAACGCGCTCGGACACGCGCACCCGGCCGTCGTCGAGGCGGTGTCCGAGCAGGTCCGTACCCTGAGCCACACCTCGAACTTCTTCATCACCGAGCCCGCGCTGCAGCTCGCCGAGCGGCTGCAGGCACTGCTCGGCCGCGACGACGCCCGCACCCTGCTCTGCAACTCCGGCACCGAGGCCAACGAGGCCGCCTTCAAGATCGCCCGCCGGACCGGCAGGCCGGAGATCATCGCCTGCGAGGGCGCGTTCCACGGCCGCACGATGGGTGCGCTCGCGCTGACCGGGCAGCCCGCCAAGCGGGCCCCGTTCGAGCCGATGCCCGCCGGGGTGACCCACATCCCGTTCGGTGACGTCGCCGCCCTCGACGCCGCCGTCACCGAGCGGACCGCCGCGGTGTTCCTGGAGCCGATCCTCGGGGAGGCCGGCGTGATCGTGCCGCCCGAGGGGTATCTGGCGCAGGCCCGGCGGATCACCGCCGAGCGCGGCGCACTGCTGGTCCTCGACGAGGTCCAGACCGGGATCGGCCGCACCGGCTACTGGTTCGCACACCAGGCGCACGGCATCGTCCCCGACGTGATCACCCTGGCCAAGGGCCTCGGTGGCGGTCTCCCGATCGGGGCCTGCGTCGGGTTCGGCGCCGCCGCAGCGCTGCTCGAGCCCGGCCAGCACGGCACCACCTTCGGTGGCAACCCGGTGTCGTGCGCCGCGGCGCTCGCCGTCCTCGACACGGTCGCCGCCGAGGGACTGCTCGCCCACGTCGACCGGCTCGGCAAGGAGATCCGCAGCCGGGTCGAGGGTCTCGGCCACCCCCTGGTCGGCGACGTCTCCGGCGCCGGTCTGCACATCGGCGTCGGCCTCACCGCGCCGGTCGCCGCCCCGGCCGCCGCGGCCGCGCGCGACGCCGGGATCCTGGTCAACAACGCCACCCCGGACCGGCTGCGGCTGGCCCCGGCGCTGACCCTGACCGGCGACGAGGCCGAGGAGTTCCTGACGGCTCTGCCCGCCGTGCTCGACGCGGCCGCCGCCCAGCACGAGGGGCAGGGGAACTGATGGTCCGCCACCTGCTCCGCGACGACGACCTGACCCCGGCCGAGCAGGCCGAGGTCCTCGACCTCGCCGACCGGCTCAAGGCCGACCCGTTCGCCGAGCGCCCGCTCGCCGGACCGCGCGCCGTGGGGGTCGTGTTCGACAAGTCCTCCACCCGCACCCGGGTGTCGTTCGAGGCCGGGATCAGCCAGCTCGGCGGCACCGCGATCATCCTCGACGGCACCACCAGCCAGCTGGGGCGCGGCGAGACCATCTCCGACACCTCCCGGGTGCTGTCGCGCTACGTCGACGCGATCGTGTGGCGCACCAGCGGGCAGGAGCGGATCGAGGAGATGGCCGGCGCGGCGACCGTGCCGGTCGTCAACGCGCTGACCGACCTGTTCCACCCGTGCCAGATCCTGGCGGACCTGCAGACCGTGCGGGAGCGCTTCGGCCGTCTCGCCGGGCTCACCCTGACCTACCTCGGCGACGGTGCGAACAACGTCGCCCACTCGCTGCTGCTCGGCGGGGCCACGGCCGGGCTGCACGTCCGGATCGCCGCGCCCGCCGGGTTCACCCCCGACGACGGCGTGTTGCGCGACGCGAAGACCCGGGCCGAGCAGACCGGGGGATCGGTCACGCTCGTCGCGGACCCGGTCGCCGCCGTCGCCGGCGCCCAGGTCGTCGTCACCGACACCTGGACCTCGATGGGCCAGGAGGACGACGGGCTCGACCGGGTCGCGCCGTTCCGGCCCTATCAGGTGAACGCCGCCCTGCTGGAGCGCGCCGCACCGGACGCGGTCGTGCTGCACTGCCTGCCGGCCCACCGGGGGGACGAGATCACCGACGAGGTCCTCGACGGCCCCGCCAGCGCCGTCTGGGACGAGGCCGAGAACCGGTTGCACGCGCAGAAGGCGCTGCTCACCTGGCTCCTTCGGCATGGGTGAGGCGGACCGCGACCGCAGGAACCCGGTGAGCCGGGCCAGCCGGCAGGCGGCCGTCATCGACGTGGTCTGGAACTACGAGCTGAGCAGCCAGGTGGAGATCATCGGGTTGCTCCACGAGCGGCACGGCATCGAGACGACCCAGGCCACGCTCTCGCGTGACCTGGACGAACTGGGCGCGGTGAAGCTCCGCGGCGCGGACGGCGGGCAGCCGGTCTACCGCATCCCCGAGGACGGCAGCCCCGTGCGCGGGGTCGAGGGCGGCACGGGGCGGCTCGCCCGGTTGCTGGGGGAGCTGCTCGTGTCCGCCGACGCGAGTGGGAACCTGGCGGTCCTGCGGACCCCGCCGGGCGCGGCGCACTACCTCGCGAGCGCACTCGACCGGGCCGCACTGCACGACGTCGTCGGCACCATCGCCGGCGACGACACGGTCATCGTCGTCGCCCGCGAGCCCCTCACCGGGGCGGAGTTGGCGGAACGGCTGCAGGACCTGCCCCGGAGGGCCCACGCGGCCGCCGGGACGCACGACGAACGAGAAGGAGAGCCGACATGACCGACGCGGACCCCCGACAGGGCGCGGTCGCCGGTGGCGGAGCGCTGTGGGGTGGCCGGTTCGCGTCCGGTCCGGCCGACGCGCTCGCGGCGCTGTCGAAGTCCACCCACTTCGACTGGGCACTGGCCCCCTACGACATCCGCGGCTCGAAGGCGCACGCCCGGGTCCTGCACCGCGCCGGTCTCCTGACCGACGAGGAGCTGTCGGGAATGCACAAGGCGCTCGACGAGCTCGCCGCCGACGTCGCCTCCGGGGCGTTCGGCCCCGACCCGGGCGACGAGGACGTGCACACCGCACTGGAGCGCGGCCTCATCGAGCGGGCCGGTGCCGACCTGGGTGGCAAGCTGCGGGCCGGTCGCTCGCGCAACGACCAGGTCGCCACCCAGTTCCGGATGTGGCTGCGCGACGCCACGCGACGGGTCGGCTCCGGCGTGCTCGACGTCGTCGACGCACTCGTCGCCCAGGCGCAGGCCCACCCCGGCGCGCCGATGCCCGGCCGCACCCACCTGCAGCACGCCCAGCCGGTGCTGCTCGGTCACCAGCTGGCCGCGCACGCCCAGGCCCTGCTGCGCGACGTCGACCGGCTCGCCGACTGGGACCGGCGCAGCGCCTGGTCGCCCTACGGCTCCGGCGCGCTCGCCGGGTCCTCGCTCGGGCTCGACCCGGATGCCGTCGCCGCCGAGCTCGGCTTCACCGGGTCCTCGGCCAACTCGATCGACGGGACCGCCTCGCGGGACTTCGCCGCCGAGGCCGCGTTCGTCCTCGCGATGATCGGCGTCGACCTGTCGCGGCTGTCGGAGGAGATCATCCTCTGGGCGACGGCCGAGTTCGGCTACGTCACCCTCGACGACGCGTTCTCCACCGGTAGCTCGATCATGCCGCAGAAGAAGAACCCCGACGTCGCCGAGCTGGCCCGCGGCAAGTCCGGTCGGCTCGTCGGCAACCTCGCCGGGCTCATGACCACCCTCAAGGGGCTCCCGCTGGCCTACAACCGGGACCTGCAGGAGGACAAGGAGCCGCTGTTCGACTCGGTCGCGCAGCTGGAGCTCCTGCTCCCCGCGGTCGCCGGGATGGTGGCCACCCTGACCTTCCACACCGGGCGGCTCGCCGAGCTGGCCCCGGCCGGGTTCACCCTCGCCACCGACGTGGCCGAGTGGCTCGTCCGGCAGGGCGTCCCGTTCCGCGTGGCGCACGAGGCCGCGGGCGGCTGCGTCCGCGCCGCCGAGGCCCGCGGTGTCGGTCTGGAGGACCTGACCGACGCCGAGCTGGCCGCCGTGCACCCGGCACTCGACCCGAGTGTCCGCGACGTGCTGACCGTGGAAGGCTCCATCGCGTCGCGGAACGCGCGCGGTGGGACGGCCGGCGACCGGGTCGCCGAGCAGCTCACCGACCTGCGTACCGCGGTCGCAGCAGCGCGAGAGTTCACCGGAGGAACCGCATGACCGACCCTGCCGCAGCCTACGAGGAGCTCAAGGCCGCCGGCCTGAAGCTCGACCTGACGCGGGGCAAGCCGTCCGCGCAGCAGCTGGACCTGTCCCACGAGCTGCTCGGCCTGCCGGGCGCGGGACAGTTCCGCGCGGCCGACGGAACCGACACCCGCAACTACGGCGGCGGCCAGGGTCTGCCCGAGCTGCGGGAGATCTTCGCGCCGTCGCTGCAGGTCCCGGTCGGGCAACTGGTGGCGTCGAACAACTCCAGCCTGGAGCTGATGCACGACACGCTCGTGCACGCGTTGCTGACCGCGTTGCCCGGCGCCCCGACCCGCTGGGTCGACGCCGGCCGGGTCGCGTTCATCGCCCCGGTCCCCGGCTACGACCGCCACTACGGCGTGTGCGAGCGGCTCGGGATCGACCTCGTCACCGTCCCGATGACCGCGGACGGCCCTGACATGGATGAGGTCGAGCGGCTCGTCGCCGAGGACCCGTCGATCAAGGGCATCTGGTGCGTGCCGAAGTACTCGAACCCCGACGGGGCCGTCTACTCCGACGAGGTCGTGCGCCGGCTGGCCACCATGCCGACCGCTGCCCCGGACTTCCGCATCATGTGGGACAACGCCTATGCGGTGCACCACCTGACCACCGAGGAGGTCGAGATCGCCGACGTCCTCACCCTGGCCGCCGAGGCGGGCAACGCGGACCGCCCGTTCGTCTTCGGGTCCACCTCGAAGATCACCCTCGCCGGTGCGGGCGTCGCGTTCTTCGGTGCCTCGCAGGCGAACGTCGACTGGTGGCTGAAGCTGGCGTCGAAGAAGACGATCGGCCCGGACAAGGTCAACCACCTGCGGCACGCCCTGTTCCTCAAGGACGCCGCCGGGCTGCGGGCGCACATGGCCGCGCACCGCGAGCTGATCGCGCCGAAGTTCGCCGCGGTCGACCGGCTGCTGACCGAGGCGTTCTCCGACGTCGAGGGCGTGTCGTGGACCAAGCCCCGGGGTGGCTACTTCGTGAGCCTGACCGTCCCGGACGGCCTCGCCTCGGAGGTCGTACGGCTGGCGAAGGAGGCGGGCGTCGTCCTGACCCCGGCCGGTGCGACGCACCCCTACGGCAAGGACCCGCAGGACGCGACCATCCGGCTCGCCCCGACCCTGCCCCCGCTCGACGAGGTCGAGAAGGCCATGGCCGGTGTCGTGACCTGCGTGCAGCTGGCGCTCGCGCGCCGCTGACGGTGGACGACGACACGACGGGGCCCGGCCGGGACGACCGGCCGGGCCCCGCCGGTCTGCTGGACCGGGCCGGCCTGGCCGTCGACGTCCTGCCCGCCGCCGAGCGGCTGCTCGGGTGCGTCCTCGAGGCCGACACCCCCGACGGCACGGTCGCGGTGCGGCTGGTCGAGGTGGAGGCCTACCGGGGCCGCGACGACCCCGCGTCGCACTGTTATCGCGGCCCGACCCCGCGCAACGCGGTGATGTTCGGCCCGCCCGGGCACCTGTACGTCTACTTCGTCTACGGCATGCACTTCTGCGCGAACGTCTCGTGCCTCACCGACGGCGAGCCGGGCGCGGTCCTGCTGCGGGCCGGTGAGCTGCTCACCGACCCGGGGGTCGCGCGGGAACGCAGACCCACCGCCCGCCGCGACAACGACCTGGCCCGCGGTCCCGCGCGGCTCGCCGCACTGCTCGGGCTGCGCCGCGAGGACAACGGGACCGACGTCACCGACCCGGCGTCACGGGTGCGGCTGCGCGCGGGCGACCCGGTCGCACCGGAGCTGGTCCGGACCGGACCTCGGGTGGGCGTCGCCGCGGCGGCCGAGCTGCCCTGGCGGTTCTGGGTCGAAGGCTCACCGGCAGTGAGCCCGTACCGGGCCGGGACACGCCGTCGTCGCAGCGCCTGAGCCACCCGCGTGCGCGGTCCGCGGCGGCCCGACCAAGATGGGCACCGTGGGTACCGACATCCTCGACGACCTGGAGTGGCGCGGCCTGATCGCGCAGAGCACCGACCGCGACGCGCTCGCGAAGGAGCTCGCCGCCGACGACCCGGTGTCGGTCTATGCAGGCTTCGACCCGACCGCGTCGAGCCTGCACGCCGGGCACCTGATCCCGATGCTCACCCTGCGCCGCTTCCAGGAGGCCGGGCACCGTCCGGTCATCCTCGCCGGCGGGGCGACCGGGATGATCGGGGACCCGCGCGACGTGGGGGAGCGGACGCTCAACGACGCCTCGACCGTGGCCGACTGGACCCGGATCATCCGGGGCCAGCTGGAGAGGTTCGTGTCCTTCGACGACGGGCCGACCGGCGCCGTCGCCGTCAACAACCTGGACTGGACCGGGCAGCAGACGGTCCTGGAGTTCCTGCGCGACCTCGGCAAGCACTTCCCGGTCAGCACGATGATCTCGCGGGACACGGTGAAGCGCCGCCTCGCCGGCGACGGGATGTCCTACACCGAGTTCAGCTACCTGCTGCTCCAGGCCCAGGACTATCTGCACCTGTACCGCGAGCTCGGGGTGCGGCTGCAGATCGGCGGCTCAGACCAGTGGGGCAACATCGTCGGCGGTGTGGACCTCGTCCGCCGGGTGACCGGTGACCACGTCCACGCGCTGACCCTGCAGCTGGTCACCGACTCCGAGGGCCGCAAGTTCGGCAAGTCCACCGGGGGCGGCAACGTCTGGCTCGACCCGGACCGCACCTCGCCGTACGCCTGGTACCAGTACTTCGTGAACGTCGCCGACGCCGACGCGATCACCTACCTCAAGCTCTTCACCTTCCTCGATCGCGCCGAGATCGAGGCGCTGGAGACCGAGCTCGCCGAGAAGCCGCACCTGCGTGGTGCGCAACGACGTCTCGCCGCCGAGCTGACGACGCTGGTGCACGGCGAGGAGCAGACCAAGCAGGTGACGACGGCGAGCCAGGCCCTGTTCGGCCGCGCGGAGCTCACCGACCTGGACGCGGCCACTCTCGGTGCGGCGCTCGCCGAGGTGCCGACGGCCGACGCCGGCCCGGCCGACACGATCGTCGACCTGCTCGTCGCCACCGGCCTGACCGACAGCAAGGGGGCCGCGCGCCGCGCCGTGAAGGAGGGCGGCGCGTACGTCAACAACGTCAAGATCGTCGACGAGGAGTGGGTCCCGGGTGCCGGTGACGTCCTCGACGGCGGCTGGCTGGTGGTGCGGCGGGGGAAGCGCAACCTGGCCGGTGTGCGGGTCGGATCAGCGTGATCGGCCGCTGACCAGCAGGAACACCGAACAGGTACCCCCCTGTGAATCGCCTCCGGGCCGTCCTGTAACTTTCTCGTTGTCGCCAGGACGGGACGGACGAGAGCGAGACCGGCCAAGAGGCCAGGGACGCGGATCCGGCCCGGAGGCGACGGCCCACGAACTCCACTTCGGTGGAGATCAGGCCGCCTGAAGCAGAGCTTGACGCTGCGCTTCGGTACACGTAGTATAAGAGAGTTGCCTCCTAGCGAGGCCAGCTCTGACGCCCCGGGGCGACGGTCTTCAGGCCCGGTCCCCGAGTGCGGGTGTCTTTTGAGAACTCAACAGTGTGTCGAGCTATTTTGATTCGGTTTGGCGTTTTGTGCCAAATTGTTTGTTTGGTTGCAGCATTCGATCCCGTCGGGTGTTGTGGCCAGTTGTTTGTTGCAAGTCAGGGTTTTGTTGGAGAGTTTGATCCTGGCTCAGGACGAACGCTGGCGGCGTGCTTAACACATGCAAGTCGAGCGGTAAGGCCCTTTCGGGGGTACACGAGCGGCGAACGGGTGAGTAACACGTGGGTGACCTGCCCTCCACTCTGGGATAAGCCCGGGAAACTGGGTCTAATACCGGATAGGACCACTGATCGCATGGTTGGTGGTGGAAAGTTTTTTCGGTGGGGGATGGGCCCGCGGCCTATCAGCTTGTTGGTGGGGTGATGGCCTACCAAGGCGGTGACGGGTAGCCGGCCTGAGAGGGCGACCGGCCACACTGGGACTGAGACACGGCCCAGACTCCTACGGGAGGCAGCAGTGGGGAATATTGCGCAATGGGCGGAAGCCTGACGCAGCGACGCCGCGTGGGGGATGACGGCCTTCGGGTTGTAAACCTCTTTCGCCAGGGACGAAGAGCAATTGACGGTACCTGGAGAAGAAGCACCGGCCAACTACGTGCCAGCAGCCGCGGTAACACGTAGGGTGCGAGCGTTGTCCGGAATTATTGGGCGTAAAGAGCTCGTAGGCGGTGTGTCGCGTCGGCCGTGAAAACTTGGGGCTTAACTCTGAGCGTGCGGTCGATACGGGCA
>NZ_WWFY01001021.1:0-12166 GCF_009864975.1 Pseudonocardia sp. SID8383 | reverse complement strand
CGATCGTCGCGGCGCCCGGCGCCGCGGGGACGTCCGCGCAGGCCGCGAGCGCGACGACGGCCACCCCGGCCGCCGCGACCCTGACCAGCCGGTTTCCGAGACGTGGCCGGTGCCGGCCACCCGTCGTGCTCGCCCGTCCCATGGAGCCACCTCTGCCGTCCGGCCCGGTACCGGGCCTCGTCCGCGCCGGGTGTCCGGCGCTCCTCGTGCGTGCGCGGTACCGGTCGGGCGCCGCGGCGTCGGACCAGCATCCGCCATCGGGCGTGGCCGTGCGGTGAACCGACGATCACGACACGGCGTCACGAACACGACGGTACGACCCGGCGCGACCCGGGGCCGCGGTGATCCTCGGTCGATCCACACCGGGGTCTCAGTCGTTCCACAGGTTCGGCTGGTGAACTCGGAGATGTCGGCGGGGAGGTCCACGAACCACCTGCCGGCACCGGATGGGTACGTCCGGGTGGCCCGCGGGCCGGCGCTGGGGAGCGGCCGGTGTGCCGCGCCGGAGCCCGGACCCGCCGTGCGGGGCCGACCGGCGCTGGGGAGCAGCCGGCCGGCCCGCACGGCGACGCCCGTCCGCGGAACCCGGCACTCGATGTTCGAACTTGCGTTCGAGTATTCTGCACGGGTGGGCTGGCAGAACCCGGACGTCCCCTGGGCGGAGCTGGAGAGTGCGCTGTCGGGTCGTTCCGTGCGCGACGGCGCGAGCCTGCGCGACGGCCCGGAGGCCGACGGCGGGGACGCACCGGCCTGGTCCGTCCACCGCGGCCCCTACGAGCCGCCCGAGGACCTGCACCCGGTGGGGCCCGGCGTCGTGCCGTACGCGGAGTTGCACTGCCACTCGCACTTCAGCTTCCTCGACGGCGCGAGCGCCCCGGAGGAGCTGGTCGAGCGCGCTGCCGAGCTGGGCCTGGAGGCCGTCGCGCTCACCGACCACGATGGCATGTACGGGGTCGTGCGGTTCGCCGAGGCGGCCCGCGCGCTCGGAGTGCGCACGGTGTTCGGCGCCGAGCTGAGCACCGGGCTGACCGCCCCGCAGAACGGCGTCGCCGACCCCGAGGGCGAGCACCTGCTGCTGCTGGCCCGCGGCCCCGACGGGTACCGCGCGCTGTGTCGCACCATCTCCACCGCGCAGATGCGGGGCGGGGAGAAGGGGCGGCCGGTCTACGACCCGGACGAGGTCGTCGCCGACACCGCGGGGAAGGTCGTCGTGCTCACCGGCTGCCGCAAGGGCGCGGTGCGCCGCGCCCTGGACCGCTCGGGCCCGGTGGCCGCCGCGGCGGAGCTGGACCGGCTGGTCGCGCGCTTCGGCGCGGAGAACGTGCGGGTCGAGCTGACCGTGTACGGCGAGCCCGGCGACACCGAGCGCAACGACGCACTGGCCGCGCTGGCCGAGCGGGCCGGCGTCGCGACGGTGGCGACGACCGGAGCGCACTACGCCACCCCCGACCGGGCCCCGCTGGCCGCGACCGTCGCCGCGGTCCGGGCCCGGCGCAGCCTCGACGAGATCGACCCCTGGCTGCCCGCGGCGGGCACCGCGTACCTGCGGTCCGGGCGGGAGATGGCCCTGCGGTTCGACGAGCGCCATCCCGGCGCGGTGGAGCGCGCGGCGGAGCTGGGCCGGGAGCTGGCGTTCGAGCTGCACCTGGTGGCGCCGGACCTGCCACCGTTCGATGTCCCGCCAGGGCACACCGAGACGACCTGGCTGCGGGTGCTGACCGAACGCGGCCGGATGGAGCGGTACGGCAGCTGTGACGAGAACCCGTTCGCGGCGCACACCGTGCAGCGCGAGCTGGAGATCATCGAGGCGAAGAACTTCCCCGGCTACTTCCTGATCGTCCACGACATCGTCGACTTCTGCCGCCGGTCGAACATCTTCTGTCAGGGCCGGGGATCGGCTGCGAACTCGGCGGTCTGCTACGCGCTGGGCATCACCAACGTCGACGCCGTCCGGCACGGGCTGCTGTTCGAACGGTTCCTGTCCCCGGACCGCGACGGCTACCCCGACATCGACCTCGACATCGAGTCCGGCCGCCGCGAGGAGGCGATCCAGTACGTCTACCGCCGCTACGGCCGGCTGTTCGCCGCGCAGGTCGCGAACGTCATCACCTACCGGCCGCGGTCGGCGATCCGCGACACCGCCCGCGCGCTCGGGTTCTCACCCGGCCAGCAGGACGCCTGGAGCAGGCGCGTCGAACGCTGGCACGCCCTGGAGGCGAGCGAGCTCCCGCAGGAGATGCCGCCGCTGCTGCTGGACCTCGCGGGGCAGCTGATGGGTGCGCCCCGGCATCTGGGCATCCACTCCGGCGGCATGGTCATCTGCGATCGGCCGGTGTCCGAGGTCGTGCCGGTGGAGTGGGCGCGGATGGCCGACCGGACCGTCGTGCAGTGGGACAAGGAGGACTGCGCCGCGGCCGGGCTGGTGAAGTTCGACCTGCTCGGGTTGGGCATGCTCACCGCGCTGCACCTGATGGTGGACCTGGTCACGACCGTCACCGGTGAGCGGATCGAGCTGCACGCGATCGGCGAGTCCGACCCGGAGGTCTACGCGATGCTGTCGCGCGCGGACTCGGTCGGGGTGTTCCAGGTGGAGTCCCGCGCCCAGATGGCCACCCTGCCGCGGCTGCGCCCGCGCGAGTTCTACGACCTCGTCGTCGAGGTCGCGCTGATCCGGCCCGGCCCGATCCAGGGCGGCTCGGTGCACCCCTACATCCGGCGGCGCAACGAGCTCGAGACCTGGGACCACGACCATCCGCTGCTCAAGCCCGCGTTGCACAAGACGCTGGGTATCCCGCTGTTCCAGGAACAGATGATGCAGATCGCCGTCGACGTCGCGGGGTTCACCGCGGCCGAGGCCGACGAGCTGCGCCGGGCCATGGGCTCCAAGCGGTCCACCGAGCGGATGGAACGGCTGCGTGGGCGGTTCTACGACGGGATGGCCGCGAACGGGATCACCGGCGAGCTCGCCGAACGGATCTTCGCCAAGATGCTGGCCTTCGCGAACTTCGGGTTCCCGGAGAGCCACTCGATCAGCTTCGCCGCGCTCGTCTACTACTCGGCGTGGTTCAAGCTCTACCACCCGGCGGCGTTCTGCGCGGGCCTGCTCAACGCCCAGCCGATGGGCTTCTACTCGTCGCAGTCGCTGGTGGCCGACGCCCGCAGGCACGGTGTGCGGGTGCACCGGCCGGACGTCAACGCAGGGCGCGCCGACGCCGTCCTCGAACCCGACGACGACAGCACCGGCGGCCGGGCGGTCCGGCTCGGCCTGGCGGGTGTCCGCACCGTCGGCGCGGACCTCGCCGCGGTCATCGACGCCGAGCGCGACGCGGGCGGCCCGTTCGCGGACCTGCCCGACCTGGCACGCCGGGTCCGGCTGACCGGCCCGCAGGCCGAGGCGCTGGCGACGGCCGGGGCGTTCGGCTGCTTCGGGGTGGAGCGGCGGGAGGCGCTGTGGGCGGCGGGCGTCGTCGCGGGGGTGCGCCCCGAACACCTGCCGGGCACCGCCGTCGGGTTCGACGCGCCGGCCCTGCCGGGGATGACCGAGGCGGAGCTGACCGTCTCCGACGTCTGGGCCACCGGTGTCTCCCCGGACAGCCACCCGGTGCAGCACCTGCGCGCGGACCTCGACGCGCTCGGCGCGGTCCGGATCGACCGGCTCGACGAGGTGGGCCGCCGCGCCGGCCCGGACACCCCGGCCCGGGTGCTGGTCGGAGGACTGGTCACCCACCGCCAGCGTCCGGCGACCGCGCGCGGGGTGACGTTCGTGAACCTCGAGGACGAGTCCGGGATGCTGAACGTGACCTGCTCGGAGGGGTTGTGGGCGCGCTACCGGTCGGTGGCGCTGGGGAGCGCGGGGCTGCTGGTCCGGGGCCGGCTCGAACGCAGCCCGGAGGGTGTGCTGAACCTGCTGGCCGACCGGCTGCAGCGGATGCCGCTGGCGGTGACGGTGGCGTCCCGGGACTTCCGCTGACCGTCTCGCCCGCGCCCGGCGCCGGGCCCTCGCGACCTCCGGGCCCCGCGGTCCCCGACCACGGGGACCACCGGGACACGCGGACCACCGGGGCCGGGCAGACCACAGGCCCCGCCGGAGGAACCGGCGGGGCCCGTGGGCGGTCGGAACGGGGTCAGGACTTGACGAGCGGCCCGCCCATCGACATCGCGCGTCCGCCCAGCGTCTGGCCGAACGCGTCGAACAGGATGTAGGCGAACACGATGCAGAACGCGAACGTCGTGATCCCGGCGATCGGGAACAGGCCCGCGTTGCCCGCGGTCACCCCGATGTAGGCCAGCACGAAGGTGATGTCGACGAGCACGAAGCCGATCGTGAACATCAGCGGCAGGCGCAGCGTCGCCAGCGTCAGCAGGACGAACACCAGGGTGAACGAGAGCAGATAGGTCGACTGGATCGACCCGACCTGCTCGGTGGACAGGGCCTCTCCGGTGCCGGCGTCGATGATCCAGCCGTTGTTCAGCGCCATGAGCAGCACGCCGAAGCTGGTCCAGAATGCGGAGAAGACCCCGAAGATCGCGGCGGTGACGCTGTCCCCGACGCGCAGCGCGACCATGGCCGACAGCAGCAGGAACAGACCCGCCGAGAAGGTCACGATCGGGATCATGCCGCCGGGCAGTGCGGTGGTGTCCAGGTAGCCCACGAACCACAGACCCAGCGTGATGCCGGACGGCAGGAAGCAGATGAGGCCCATCAGGGCCGGGTTGGCAGCCGGGGCCGCTGCTGCCGGGGCGGGCGGGGCAGCAGCGGCGTGCGCCCCCGCGGTGTCGCTCTCCACGCTCATGGAAAACTCCTCGTCGAGTTCGTGACCGGTCGAGCACCGGCGGTGTGATTCTGCTCTCGCGGAGATCGTTTTTCGCCCCTCCGTACGACCAGACCCCGACCTGTACCCCGGTCGCACGGAACCGGACCGTCGTCGCAGCTCGCGGGGACGGCGCCCCCTACCTGCGCGGCACGTACGCGTCCTTCGGTCAGGTTCGACCGGCCCGGGCGTCACCTGAGAGGATGCCCGGGTGAGCGCACGCGTGATGGACGGCAAGGCGACATTGGCGGAGCTGCTCGACGACCTGCGTGGCCGTGTCGAGAAGCTGACCGCCGCCGGGGTGACCCCCGGGCTGGGCACGGTGCTGGTCGGTGACGACCCCGGATCGCACGCCTACGTGCGCGGCAAGCACCGCGACTGCGCCAAGGTCGGCATGACCTCGCTGCAGCGCGAGCTCCCCGCCGACGCGAGCCAGGCCCAGGTCGAGGACACGATCGACGAGCTGAACGCCGACCCGACCTGCACGGGCTTCATCGTGCAGCTCCCGCTGCCGGACGGTCTCGACGCCGGCGCCGCGCTGGAGCGGGTCGACCCGGGCAAGGACGCCGACGGTCTGCACCCGACCAACCTGGGTCGCCTGGTCCTCGGCGAGCCGGGACCGCTGCCGTGCACCCCGCGCGGCATCGTCGAGCTGTGCCGCCGGTTCGGTGTCGAGCTGAACGGGGCGCGGGTCGTCGTCGTGGGTCGTGGCGTGACGGTCGGCCGCCCGCTGGGGCTGCTGCTGACCCGCCGTTCGGAGAACGCCACCGTCACCCTGTGCCACACCGGCACCCGGGACCTGACGGCGCACCTGCGGGAGGCCGACGTCGTCGTCGCCGCGGCGGGCCGGGCGGGGCTCATCACCGCCGACCAGATCAAGCCGGGCGCCGCGGTGCTCGATGTCGGCGTCACCCGTACCGACCTGGGCCTGGTCGGCGACGTGGCGCCCGAGGTCGCCGAGGTCGCCGGGCTGCTGGCGCCGATGCCGGGCGGCGTGGGGCCGATGACCCGCGGGATGCTGCTGACGAACGTCGTCGAGGCAGCCGAACGCAGCCTGGCGGAGTGAGAATCGATACCGAACGCAGCCTGTCGGCATGACGGGCGGCGGGGGGCGGTGATGGTGGCGACCCGTTCCGGTCACGGCCTGCGGGCCCGGCTGCGGGCGCACTGGCCGCTGCTCGTCGTCCTCGGTGTGTCGCTGGTCGGGCTGCAGCGGGTGATCACCGAGCACTGGCGCGAGGGGTCCGCGGCGCTGGCGGTGGCGATGCTGGTCGCCGCGGGCTTGCGCGTCGCGCTGCCGCCGGACCGGGTCGGGCTGCTCGCGATCCGCGGCCGCTACGCCGACGCGCTGGTGTACGGCGGGTTCGGCGTCGTCGTCCTGCTGCTGGCTCTGACGATCACCCAGGGCTCGCTGACCATCAGCTGAGTGCTCGGCTGCGGGAGCCGCCGGTCGTCTCCGGGCCCGCCGGGCGCCGGGTCGGGGGTCTGCGGGGGCCCGCGGGACGCTTGCTCCCGGGGCGCCCGGGGCCGGTGCTGGTCGCGCGCACGACCCGGCCCGGCCGGGCGGGGAGATCCCCGGTCGGTGCGCTGCGGGACGGCCTGATAATGATCATCGCTAACGAGATTCTACCGGTGGGTACACCCGCTCCGGGACGGGGGTTGCTCCGGACGGGTTGCGTGACGTCGCCCACGGTGGCCCGCTGATCACCCGTTGATCGCAACGAAGATCCATCCGCCACCCGGTCGGCGGCGCTCGGTCCGGCGGGACCCCACGGACGGAGGTGGTCCCTGCCACCGTCCGCGAGCATGATCGCGCCATGACCGACCGCAGCGGCCACATCGTCGACACCCTCGTGACCGCCTTCGACGACCTGATGGCCGCCGACCCCGCGGCGTTCCGGACCAAGTTCCGGAAGATGGCCGCCGACCCGTTCGCGTTCTACCGGGGCAGCGCCTGCCTGTTCTACGACGACGTCGCCCGCCGCGAGGACCCCTGGGTCGACGAGCGGACCGCCCGGGTCTGGATCCAGGGCGACCTGCACGCGGAGAACTTCGGCACCTACATGGACGGCGACGGCGTGCTCGTCTTCGACGTCAACGACTTCGACGAGGCCTACCTCGGCCACTGGACCTGGGACGTCACCCGGTTCGCGGCCAGCCTGTGCCTGCTCGGCTGGCGCAAGGCGCTGTCGGACCGGTCGCTGTCCGAGCTCGTCGAGCGCTACTGCCGCAGCTACCTGGCCCAGGTGCGGCACTTCGCCGACCGCGACGACGACGCGTTCTCGCTGCGCCTGGACACCACCGAGGGACCGGTGCACCAGGTCCTGCAGACCGCGCGCACCCGGACCCGGGTCGGACTGCTCGACGCGGTCACCGAGACCGAGGGCTTCGACCGGATCCTGCGCGCCGGCCCCGGCGTCCGCACCCTCGACGACGACGAGAAGGCCGCGGTCACCGCGGCGTTCGAGGCGTACGTGGCCACGATCCCGGAGTCCCGGCGCCACCGCGGCGTCGCCTACACCGTCAAGGACGTCGCCGGGCGCTCCGGCGTGGGCATCGGCAGCGCCGGGCTGCCGACCTACACGGTGCTGGTCGAGGGGCTGAACCAGGCGCTGGACAACGACATCGTCGTGTCGATGAAGCAGGGCAACGTGGCCGCGCCCTCGCGGGTGGTCACCGACGAGCGGGTGGCGTCGGCGTTCCGCCACCACGGGCACCGGACGGCGGTCTCGCAGCGCGCGCTGCAGGCGCACGCCGACCCGATGCTGGGTTGGACCGAGCTCGACGGCGTCGGGTTCGTCGTCGCCGAGGTCTCGCCCTACGAGGCGGACCTGGACTGGTCGGAGCTCACCGAGCCCGATGAGATCGCGCCGGTCGTCGCGGACCTGGGCCGGGCCACCGCGAAGATCCACTGCGTGGCCGACGCCGACGCCGACCACGCGCTCGTCGACTTCCGGGTCGAGGAGGCGGTCGCGGCGCGCACCGCCGGTGCGGAGGACGCGTTCGTGGAGTGGGTCGTGGAGTTCGCCCACGACTACGCCCGGACCGTGCGCGCCGACCACGCGCTGTTCGTGGAGGCGTTCCGCTCCGGGCGCATCCCCGGCGTCAGCTCGGCCTGACACGCCGACGGCCCGCCCTCCCGGCAGCGGGGGGACGGGCCGTCGCGGTGGGGCTACTTGCCGGCGAAGGCGTCGATCGCCGCGTTGAACGTGGCGCTCGGCCGCATGACCGCGTCGGTCTTCGCGCGGTCGACGTAGTAGTAGCCGCCCAGGTCGACCGGGTCGCCCTGGACCGCGTTCAGCTCACCGACGACCGTGTCCTCGGCGGCGGCGAGCTTCTCGGCGAGCGGGGCGAAGATCGCGGCCAGCTCGGTGTCCTCGGTCTGCGCGGCGAGGGCCTGCGCCCAGTACAGCGCGATGTAGAAGTGGCTGCCGCGGTTGTCGAGCTCCCCGACCTTGCGCGACGGCGACTTCCCGTTCTCCAGCAGCGTGCCGGTGGCCTCGTCGAGGGTCTGGCCGAGCAGCTTGGCCCGCAGCGGCTCCTCGGTCTTCGACGCCAGCATCTCCAGAGAGACGGCCAGCGCGAGGAACTCGCCGAGGGAGTCCCACCGCAGGTGGTTCTCCTTCTGCAGCTGCTGTACGTGCTTCGGCGCGGACCCGCCGGCGCCGGTCTCGAACAGGCCGCCGCCGTTCATCAGCGGGACGATCGACAGCATCTTCGCCGACGTGCCCAGCTCCATGATCGGGAACAGGTCGGTGAGGTAGTCGCGCAGCACGTTGCCGGTCACCGAGATGGTGTCCTCGCCCTTGCGGGCCCGCTCCAGGGTGTAGCGGGTGGCCTCGGCGACCGGGAGGATCTCGATGGTCAGTCCGTCGGTGTCGTGCTCGCCCAGGTACGTCTCGACCTTCGCGATCAGCTGCGCGTCGTGGGCGCGCGCCGAGTCCAGCCAGAAGACGGCGGGGGAGCCGGTGGCCCGGGCCCGCTCGACGGCCAGACCGACCCAGTTGCGGATCGGGGCGTCCTTGGTCTGGCAGCCGCGCCAGATGTCGCCCTCGCCGACCTCGTGCGAGAGCTTCTCCTCGCCCGACGCCGCGTCGACGACGCGCACGGTGCCCGCGGAGGCGATCTCGAAGGTCTTGTCGTGGCTGCCGTACTCCTCGGCCTTCTGCGCCATCAGCCCGACGTTCGGGACGGTGCCCATCGTCGTCGGGTCGAAGGCGCCGTTGGCCTGGCAGTGCTTGACGGTCTCGTCGTAGAGCGGGGCGTAGGACGAGTCCGGGATGACGAACTTGGTGTCTTGCAGCGCGTCGTCGGCGTTCCACATCCGGCCGGAGGTGCGGATCGCGGCCGGCATCGAGGCGTCGATGATGACGTCACTCGGGACGTGCAGGTTGGTGATCCCGCGCGCGGAGTCGACCTGGGCCAGCGCCGGGCCGGTCTCGTAGGCGGCGGTGATGGCCTTCTCGACGGCGTCGCGCTTGTCGGCGGGCAGCTTCTCCAGTGCGGTCAGGATCGAGGCGAGACCGTCGTCGGGGTCGGCGCCCACGGAGGCGAGGTCGTCGGCGAAGGAGGCGAACACGTCGGCGAAGTAGGCGCGGACGGCGTGGCCGAAGATGATCGGGTCGGAGACCTTCATCATCGTGGCCTTGAGGTGCACCGAGAACAGCACGCCCTTGGCCTTGGCGTCGGCGACCTGCTCGGCGAGGAAGGCCTGCAGCGGCTCGCGACGCATGACGGCGCCGTCGAACACCTCGCCGTCCAGCAGCGCGACCTTCTCCTTCAGCACCGTGACGGTGCCGTCGGCGGCGACGTGCTCGATGCGGACCGCGCCGTCACCGGCGGCGGTGAACGAGGTCTCGGAGTGGCGGAAGTCGCCGTCGTCCATGGTGGCGACGTGGCTGGCGGAGTCGGAGCTCCAGGCGCCCATCGAGTGCGGGTGCTTGCGGGCGAAGTTCTTCACCGACAGCGGGGCGCGGCGGTCGGAGTTGCCCTCGCGCAGCACCGGGTTGACCGCGGAGCCCTTGACCGAGTCGTAGGCGGCGCGGGCGGCCTTCTCCTGCTCGGTCTGCGGGTTGTCCGGGTAGTCCGGTACGTCGTAACCGGCGCCCTGGAGCTCGGTGATCGCCGCCTTGAGCTGCGGGATCGACGCCGAGATGTTCGGCAGCTTGATGATGTTGGCGTCCGGCGTCTTCGCCAGCTCGCCCAGCTCGGACAGCGAGTCCGGGACGCGCTGGGCGTCGGTGAGCCGGTCCGGGAACTTCGCCAGGATGCGGGCGGCCAGGGAGATGTCGCGGGTCTCCACGTCGACCCCGGCCTGGCCGGCGAAGGCCTCGATGACCGGCAGGAAGGAGTGGGTCGCCAGTGCCGGCGCCTCGTCGGTGTACGTGTAGATGAGCTTCATCGCGTCCTCAGGCCTGCCTCGGCTCGTCGTGTGTGCTGCCGTGTCCAGCGAGCGGGCCGCGACGGCGCCGGCGGACGGGCCCGGGACGACCGGGCGGGTCCCCGGCGCGGCGACCCGCTGACTGGGCCACACGCTATCTGTTCACCGGTCCCGCACGCCCGCAGGAGTAACCGGCCCGACACCCCCGTGATGGTCGAGCCCACGGCCGCGGACCGGCTACCGTGGTCGCGGCAGCGCTCGGCGGGAGGGGAACCACGGTGGCGAAGGTCTTCGGGCTCACCCGGAAGTCGCTCCTGAGGGGCTGGCCGCTGGTCGGGCTCATCGGAGTCGGCCTCACGGTCGTCGCACTCGCCTACGGCGGTGTCACCGGGAACCTGGAGACCACCGGGTGCCGTGTCGTCGTGCAGGGCGAGCAGGTGACGGTGCGCGCGGCGCCCGGCAACTCGGCGGCGCCGGTCCGCACGCTCCCGGTCGGGACCGAGGTCGCGGCGGAGACGATCGTCGACGGCGGCTTCCGCAAGCTCACCGAGCAGAACCAGTGGGTCCCGGTGGACTCCGTCGCCGCGACCTCGGGCAGCCGGTGCTGAACCCGTCGCGCAGCGTGATCAGGGGTGCGGCACAGTAGACGGTGTGAACGCGCTCGCCACGGTCAACGTCAACGGGGTCCGTGCCGCCGCCACCAAGGGGCTGCTGGAGTGGCTGGCCGGGACCGACGCGCGGGCGGTCTGCCTGCAGGAGGTCCGGGCACGGCCCGACGAGCTGCCGGCCGCCTTCCTGGCCGCGCTCGACGAGGGCGGCTGGCACCTGCGCCTGGCCCCGTCGCTGACGGCGAAGGGCCGCAACGGCGTCGCGGTGCTGAGCCGGGACGAGCCCGAGGCGGTACGGATCGGCTTCCCGAGCGGAGCCCGCGGAGCGAGCAACGGCACCGACCCCACCACCGACCTGGACGGCCGCTACGTGGAGGTGGACCTGCCCGGCGGGCTCACCGTGGCCTCGTTGTACCTGCCCAAGGGCATGGCGGGCACCGAGCGGCAGGACCACAAGGACGCGTTCTGCGCGGCCTTCGGTGACCACCTGCGCACCGCGTTCGACCGGTGCGCCGCCACCGGGCGGCAGATGGTCGTCGGCGGGGACTGGAACATCGCCCCCACCGAGCTGGACCTGCGCAACTGGCGCGGGAACCGGCGCAACTCCGGGTTCCTGCCGCACGAGCGGGAGTGGTTCGCGAAGCTGCTCGAACACGGCTGGCGCGACGTGGTCCGCGAGCGGCACCCGGGCGTCGACGGGCCGTACTCGTGGTGGAGCTACCGCGGGCGGGCCTTCGACAACGACACCGGGTGGCGGATCGACCACCTGCTCACCACCCCCGGGCTCGCGGACGCCGCGCACGAGGCCGTCGTGGACCGGGCGCCCGCGCACGACCGGCGCTTCTCCGACCACGCCCCCGTCGTCGTCCGGCTGGGGGCCGTGTGATCGCCGGCCGGATGGTCGGCGGCCGCTACCTGCTGCTCGACGAGCTGGGCCGGCGCGGTTTCGGGCCCACCCACCGTGCCGAGGACCGCATCACCGGCCGCACCGTCGCCGTCACCGAGATCGCGCTGCCCGCGGTGGCCGGGGTGCGGGAGCGCCTGCTGACCGAGGTGCGGGCCGCCGGACGGCTGCGCCACCCGTCGGTCGTCGGGGTGCTGGACCTGGTCACCGACCGGTCCCCGGCCGGGGACATGCGCGAGTACCTGGTCACCGAGCACCCGGAGGCGCGACCGCTGGGTGCGGTCGTCGAGACGGCGCCGCCCTCTCCCCGGCAGGTCGCGCTCGTGGGCCGGGACGTGCTGGCCGCCCTGCGTGCGGTGCACGCCGACGGCGGCACCCACGGCGGCCTCGACGCCGACGCGGTGCTCGTCACCGCCGAGGGCCGCGCCCTGCTCACCGACGTCGGCCTCGCCCGCGCGGTCGG
>NZ_WWFY01001020.1:0-58663 GCF_009864975.1 Pseudonocardia sp. SID8383 | reverse complement strand
CGTGACCGGAGGCGGCCGGCGCGGCGGGATCGGGCACGCGACCGCCTGCCGGCTCGCCGCCTACGGCGCGGCCGTCGTCGTGCACCACTTCGCCCCGCACGACGCGACGCAGGAATGGGGTGCCGACGACGTCGACGCCGCTCTCGCGGAGGTCCGGGGACACGCGACGGCGCCGGTCGCCGGGGTGCACGCCGACCTCGCCGACCCGGCCGCGCCGCAGCGTCTGCTCGACGCCGCCCGCGAGCTCAGCGGACCGGTCGACCTGCTCGTCGCCAACCAGGCCCTGTCGGGTTCCGACGGTCCACTGGGGGAGCTGTCCGAGGAGCTGGACCGGCACTGGGCGGTCGACGCCCGCGCGTCGATCCTGCTGGTCCAGGCGTGGGCGAACGCGCACGACGACACCCGTCCCGGCGGTGCGGCCGTCCTGCTCACCTCGGGGCAGGCGCGCGGGCCCATGCCCGGCGAGGTGGCCTACGCCGCGGCGAAGGCGGCTGTCGCGGGCATCACACCGACCCTGGCCGACCAGCTCGCGGACCGGCGGCTGCGGGTCAACACGGTGAACCCGGGGCCGGTCGACACCGGATACCTCGGCGCGGAGGCGTTCCGTGCGATGGCCCCGATGTTCCCGTTCGGCCGGTTCGGCGAGCCCGACGACCCGGCCCGGCTGATCGCGTGGCTGTGCACCGACGAGGCAGCCTGGATCACCGGACAGGTGATCGACTCGGAGGGTGGGTTCGCCCGGCATCGGAACGGGTGGCGACCGTGGTGATGTGGAGCGGACGACGGGATTCGAACCCGCGACCCTCACCTTGGCAAGGTGATGCGCTACCAGCTGCGCTACGTCCGCAGTCGCGCCGTCTCCGGCGCGTGCTACCCCACGATAACGCACCTGTTCCCGGGAGCTGCGCCGCACCCCGGCGATGATCACTACGTCGCCGGATCCGCGGGTACCCCGCTGTCATGAGCGGACGGTTGGACGGGACGACGGTGATCGTGACGGGCGCGTCGAGCGGTATCGGCGAGGCGACCGCCCGGGCGCTGGCCGCCGAGGGGGCGACGGTGGCGCTGCTGGCCCGGCGCCGGGAGCGCCTCGAGGAGCTGGCGACGGAGCTGCCGAGGTCGTCGGTGCACCCGGTGGACGTCACCGACGACGACGCGCTGCACGCCGCCGTCGCGGCGGTGGTCGAGCAACACGGCGGGCTGGACGTCCTCGTCAACAACGCCGGCTTCGGGTCCTGGGGTCCGGCGGCCGAGTCCGACGTCGCGGACTGGCGCACGATGATCGACGTCAACCTCACTGGCGTCCTGTCGACGACGCACGCGGCCCTGCCGCACCTGGCGACGGCGGCCGGTGGGCCGCGCGGCGTCGCCGACGTGGTGACGATCAGCTCTGTGGCCGGGCGGCGGGTCCCGTCGCCGGAGAGCAACGTCTACGCGGCCACCAAGCACGGGGTCGGCGCGTTCTGCGAGGCGCTGCGCCAGGAGTACGCCGAGCGCCACGTACGGGTCGGTCTCGTGGAGCCCGGCCTGGTCGCCTCGGAGATGACGACCTCGGGTGCGGAGTACGCACCGGACGCGACCTCGAAGGGCGAGCGCGGGGTGCTGGAGCCCGCCGACATCGCCGACGCCGTCGTCTACATCGTGACCCGCCCGCGGCACGCGGCGGTCAACGAGATGCTCGTGCGCCCGGTGGAACAGGTGCGCTGAGCCGCGGCAGGGGAGGCCCGGAAAGCAGAATCCCCGGGGCCGGACTTCCGGCCCCGGGGATCCGGGAAATGGTGCGCGATACTGGGATTGAACCAGTGACCCCTACCGTGTCAAGGTAGTGCTCTCCCGCTGAGCTAATCGCGCGAGGCGGCGGCGGGAATCGAACCCGCGTACAGGGCTTTGCAGGCCCTTGCCTAAGCCACTCGGCCACGCCGCCGGAAACCGGCCTGCTGTCGGGGCCCGGCAGAGCGGACGACGGGATTCGAACCCGCGACCCTCACCTTGGCAAGGTGATGCGCTACCAGCTGCGCTACGTCCGCATGCCGCACCGTTCCCGTAGCGTTTCCGCAAGTTCCCGGTGCGTTGGGAGAACAGTAGCGCACGGTCCGTGGCCGCTGTCGAGGGGGTACCCGGTGATCGTCCGTCCAGGTCAGCGGGGCCACGACCGCCGGACGAGCCCGGGGGAGGGCGCCGTGGGTGGTCGGCGGTGCGCGTCGCCGTACCCGGAAATGCGAAATCCCCGGGGCCGATGTGCGGCCCCGGGGATCCGGGAAATGGTGCGCGATACTGGGATTGAACCAGTGACCCCTACCGTGTCAAGGTAGTGCTCTCCCGCTGAGCTAATCGCGCGTGGGAAGAGAAGTCTCCGAGCGGACGACGGGACTCGAACCCGCGACCCTCACCTTGGCAAGGTGATGCGCTACCAGCTGCGCTACGTCCGCACCGTGCACCGCGTCCCGGACCGTCAGGCCCGTCCGCGGTGCGGTGAGAGAACACTAGCACCCGCCCCGAGGGGGGTCCGACCGCCCCCTCTCTCCACCACCGGATGTCCTCTCACGTGCGGAGACGGGCTCCGCCCGGTGGTGGGGTACGTCGGGTCAGTCCCGGGCGGTGGTGTCGAGCAGGTCGGCGAGGGCGGCGTCGAAGTCGAGCCAGGAGTACTCGGCGGCGGCCGGCACGGCGTCGTAGGTCGCCTGCAGGAACTCCGACAGCGTCGCCGCGGAGGTGGTGAACAGGGCGTGGCCCGACGGGGAGGTGAGCTCGAGCTCGATCCGGGTCGGGTCGTCGCTCATCGGCTGCACCCGGACGTCGCCGGTGCCGGCGGAGTCGACCAGTCCGTCGCCGAGCAGGTCGCGGGCGAAGACCCAGTCGACCGTGGTGTCGTGACCGGTCTTGAACGAGGCCTGCACGGCGTAGGGGTCGCGGCTGCTGTAGGACAGCTCGACCTTCACGGGAACGACAGGCGCGTCCGGAGCGATGAGCTCGAACATGGCCGTCGCCCGGATCGTCTTGGACTCGTCGCGCATCGGTGATCCTCTTTCGTGGGGGCGTTGCGTGGGGCGTCAGTGTGGGAACGAGACAGAAGGCCTCGGGGTGACGGGTTCGATGCGCAAGAACGTGGATCACCGTGGGATGACCCCCGATCGAGTCACAACGGTGTAACTCGCTGCGTGTGGCGACAGGGCTGAACGGGCTCCGCGCCGTCCTGGCGTGTGAGCCGTGTGACCGGGAACGACTACTCTCGTCGGAGTTCGAACCGGAACGGGTACGGACACCGAACACAGCAATCGTGAGGACAACGCTGGTGGCAGGCATCGCCGATCCGCCGGACCGCCCCGAGCACGGGCGGGCCGCCGGGCCTGCCGCGCGCCGTGATCCGGCGCGTCGTGACGACGCGGGGGACGCGCGACTCGTGCAGCGGATCGTGTCGGGCGACTCGACCGCACTGGGTGAGCTGTACGACCGCTTCGGGCGTCAGGCCTATTCCCTCGCGCGACGTATCTGTGCCGACGAGGGGTTGGCCGAGGACGTCGTGCAGGAAGTCTTCCTGGCCTTCTGGCGCGACCCGTCGCGCTTCGACCCGGCCAAGGGCCGCTTCGGTACCTGGCTGCTGACCCTGGTGCACCACAAGTCCGTCGACGCCGTCCGCCGGGAGAGCGCCATCCGGCGCCGCACCGTCCCGGCGTCGGACGACGGCGCGGAGTGGAACGCCCCGCCCGGCCCGGGTGCCGACGAGGGGGCCATCGGCGCACTCGTCGCCGGTCAGGTGCGCGACGCGCTCGGTCAACTGCCCGCGGACCAGCGGAAGGTCCTCGCGCTGGCGTACTACGGCGGCTACACCCAACGCGAAGTGGCTGCGATGACCGGGGTGCCGCTGGGCACCGTGAAGTCCCGCATGTTCACCGGGGTGGCCAAGCTCCGGAACCTGCTGGGCCCGGCGCTCGGGGAGGCCGGGGGAGACCTGGCGGGAGGGCTGTCGTGAACGGCAACGAGGGGAGGCCCTGTCCGATGAACGAACAGACGGTCGGGTGGGCGCTGCACGCCCTCGAGCCCGACGAGGAGATCGAGGTGGTGCAGCACCTCGAGAGCTGCGACGAGTGCCGACGGCTCGCCGCGGACGTCGCCGGGACCACGACCGTCCTCGGTGGCGCGGTGCCGCAGGTCGAGCCGCCGCCGTCGCTGCGTGAGTCGATCATGGAACAGGCCCGGCAGACCCCGCAGCTCGGACGCGAGTCCGACCGCCCGGTGCCGCGGCACGCCCTCCGCGACGAGACGTCGTCCACCGGCGCCGCGCCCGACGGGGGGGCGCGAGCCCGCCCGTCGCGGTCCGAGCCGTCCACCGGGCCCGCGACACGCCCGTCGGGAGGTGCCGGACGCGGTCCGGCCCGGAACGGGTGGCTGCGCCGCCCCGGACGGGTACTGGTCGCGGCGGCCGTCGCACTCGCGGTGATCGTCGGCGGGGGAGCGGCGTTCGGGCAGATCCGTTCCCTGCAGGCGGAGCGGGACGCGAGCCTCGCGCAGGCCCAGGAGCTGCGCGACGTGCTCTCCGCCATCGCGCAGCCCGGGACACCGCATGCGTTCCTCTCCGCGGAGCCGGGGGCGCCGATGGTGGCCGCGGTCGTCGTGAAGGACGGACAGCGCCAGGTCATGCCGATGGGGCTGGGCCCCAACGAGACCGCGGACCAGACCTATGTCCTGTGGGGACTCGACGGTGACGGAACTCCGCGCGCGGTCGGCACGTTCGACGTACGAGCGGGGCAGCCGGGACCGGTGTCCGTAGAATCGCCCGACAGCGGGACCTACGGGACATACGCCGTCTCGCTCGAGCGCGGAAGGGAGGCTCCTCCCGCGCCGACCAAGGTAGTTGCGGCCGGGCAGGTGGAGACCTGAGTACGACGGAGAAGAACGACGTCGGTGTGCCGGCGTCCGGGAGAACCACCTCCGGGCGCCGGTACACCGGTATCCGCAAGAAGTACCGGCGGGCGAAGGTCCGCTACCGCGTGTTCCGGGCCCGCGTGGCTCGCAACCCGGTGCTGGACCTGGCCTACCGCATCACCATGGGCGTCCTCGGCACCGCGATCGTGATCATCGGGATCATCGCGCTGCCCGCGCCGGGTCCCGGCTGGGCAATCATCTTCCTCGGCCTGGGCGTGCTCGCCGCCGAGTTCGGCTGGGCGCAGCGGCTCCTGCACTGGGTCCGTGTCCGCTACGACGGCTGGGTCGCCTGGATGGGCCGTCAGAACCGCGTCGTACAGCTGCTGGTGATGACGCTGATCCTCGGCACGGTCGCCGTGTGCGCGTGGCTGTTCGGGATCTTCGAGACGGCCGGCGGCTGGGTGGGGATCCACTGGGAGTGGCTGCGCTCGCCGCTGCTGCCGCTGGTCCAGCCGCCGCCCCCGCCGGTGCCCGTTCCGGGATCGGAGCTGGTCACGGGCCCGCGGTGATCCACGGGTGACCCCCGTGAACGGCGGTGGGACGGGCTGTGTAGAGTTAGTTTCACCGCTGAGGGCGATTAGCTCAGGGGGAGAGCGCTTCGTTCACACCGAAGAGGTCACTGGTTCGATCCCAGTATCGCCCACAGTCAAACCCCTGGTCACAGGCTCAGCGAGCCGGATGTGACCAGGGGTTTCGTCGTTCCCCGGGGTGTTCCCGGAGCATTTCCGGAGCATCGTTCATTCCGGAGCGACGGACGTTCCGCGATCGTCCTCGTCGTCGAGGGCCTGGAGAATGCGCTCGCTGTTGTCGGTCCGCCGGGGGTGGAGGTCAGCGTCGTCGAGGACCGCTCGTGGCCCAGGACCCGCTGCACCATGTTCGGCGGGACGCCGTCGTCGACGAGCCAGCGCTGCCTCTTGCGTGAGTTGTCTCTGCCGGTAGACATGCGGTACAGCCGACATCCGCAGGGCCCTCGATGGGAAACGGGTGGTTCGCGGCGTCTCGTCGCAGCTTCAGGTCACGGGGTGGCCGGTCCGCATTCGGCCGTACTCGGCCAGTGCCGAGAAGGCTGCTTTTGGCTCCCATGGCATCCCTGGGTAGGCGTTGCCGGTGCGCCCGTGGGTAAGGGTCTTGACGATCCCGAAGCTTCCCAGGTCGAAGTCCCGCTCTGGCTGATCGGAGGTCGGCAGGTGTCGAGAGGCGAAGGTGTACACGAACGCCGTGTCCACGCCTCCCGAGTCGTAGAGGTGGAGGAGTTCCAGGAGGTAGGCGGCTTGTTCGGCTTCGTTGCGCTCGACGGTCTCTGTGAGGTGCGTTGCGTGCCCGGTCCGGTCGTCGTAGCCGATGATGTCGCCCCGGCTACCCCGATCGGCGGCTCCGGAGAAGGCTGCACAGCCGAACTCGGTCACTGCGAACGGTTTTCCCTGCGAGGTCATGGCGGCGAGGTTCGCGGGAAGGGCGTCAGCGTTGCCGGCATCGCGGTAACCCGCGTCGGTCGCGATGAAGTCGAACGGCGTCCAGTCCACTCCCTCCAGGGGGAGTGACGCGTAGCCGATGAGGCCTCCGAATCGCTCGCGTGCCCCCTCGACTGCTCGGGCCAGTAGCGCGTTGGTCCTGTGCTGCACTCCCGGGAGGATCTCGCGAACACGCGCCGCGTCTGTGAGTACGGCGGATCGTTCGGCCAGCGTCTGCCCGGGCATCAGTCCGATCGTCATGATGCTGATCTCCGAGCCGGTGAGGAACCGGATGTCCGCACCTTCCTGTCGGATGCGCTCCGCGCGCTCGGCTGCGTCCAGCAGGAATGCCAACAGCTCGTCGGTGGTCAGGTCATGGGTGAACGGGCAGTACCAGACCTCCAGTCCGACGGCTGCCGCGTGCCGTGCGGCGGTCTCCAGGCGGTCGGCGACTCCGCCGGTGATCCGCACGGCGTCGGCGAGAAGCTCTTCACGGATGATCCGCATGTCCTCGGCGACGACCGTGGGGTCGAACGGTTCGTGTGTCGTGCTTCCGCAGTTGGTGAAGCCGGTGTCGTAGGTGACGCCCCATGCGCGCATCGCAACCTCCATAAGGTACGAGTAGTACCGTATCAGGTGGGAGGTACGCTCCGTACCGTGACAGGGGGGCGGCGGCGCGGTGCGGAACTGGAGCAGGCGATCCTGCGTGCGGCCGCCGATGAACTCGTTGCCTCCGGCTACGCCGGTATGACGATGGACAAGGTCGCTCGGCGCGCCGGCACGAACAAGAACGCGATCTACCGGCGCTGGCCCGGGCGCGCCGCGCTCGGCGTCGCCGCCTACGCCTACGTCGCGGACGCTCGCACTCTGACGCCGGACACGGGCGAACTCCGCGGTGATGCCGTCGAGCTGCTGCGGCAGGTCAACTCCACCTGGTCCTCCCCTCATGGGGAGATCCTGCGTGATCTCCTGGCCGCGGCCGCCGACGAGCCCGCGCTGCTGGAGCTGCTGCGCGAGCAGGCCGGAGGGGGCGCGCTGGACGCCGCCTGGGTGGCGATCGTGGACCAGGCAGTGGCACGCGGCGAAGCTCCGCCGGAGGCCGTTCATCCGCGGGTGGCGGCGCTCCCCATGACGGTGTTGCGTGGCGAGTACGCCCTGCGCGGTGTTCCAGCCGTACCGGACGAGGTCCTGATGGAGATCATCGACGAGCTCTTCATGCCGCTCATCCGTGGACGGGGTCTCTCCGAGTGCGGGCTGACGTAGCGGATCTCGTCTCCCCGGATCCAGGGAGCGGCACCGACGTGACCACGGTCTGCTCGACCAACTGCCTGACGGCGACTGATCACTACGGCAGCGTCCTGCGGACGCCCGGGGATGAGACGGGCACTACCGCCCGTCTGCTCGACGGTCCGGTTGCTTCACACGGAAGAGCTCGTGACCGGAGCTGCAGTGCTCGGAGCGTGCAATTGGCGTGCACCTACCGGCGGTCAACCAGGTCAGCCGCAGGGGTGTGTGGTCCGCTGTTCTTGCTGGTCGATGACGGAGAACGCCAGTCTTACGAGGCCTTCCAAACTGGCTACGGCTGCCCGTCGGACGGGCGCGGCCCGGCGCTGTCGTAGTGGCGGCGTCGCGCTGCCTTGACGACCTCGGTGGCGTGCCCCGGGGCGTGGTCGACGTTGATGGGCGGGTGGAAAGCCCGGATGACATCAGCTTCAACGTCCCGGGGGTCGAGTACAACTAGCCCGCGTATCCGGCCATCTGGCCAGGCAGCGGAGTGCGAATCCGCACGTGCCTCGTAGCGAGTCCCGAATCCCTTGCGCGATTCGAGTGAATCTTCCTCGTCTCGGTGACGGTGTTGTGCTTGCCTTCGATGAGGGGTGTGGCGCTCAGATCGGGCACTTCGGGGGAGGAAGTCGATGACGCACGAGCACGACCCGTTGACCAGGGATCGCGTGACACGGTTGATGGGCGTGCTACGGCAGATGGCCGCGGCCCGCTTCGCGCCTGTGCGAAGCGTCGACCGCTACCACCGGACCTTGTGGCTGCACTACGCCCAGCAGGCGACCACGATCCAGAGCCCGGACGGACCTGGGGCCGAGGTGCTCCGTGTCTCCCGGGTGCACCGCGATCCCGAACCGGCGGTGTCCCGCGAGCTCAAGCGGTGGCTGGACCGCTCCGTCACCGACGACCTCAGCGAGCCGCGGCTCAAGGAGCGCGTGGTCGTCCGAGGGCAGGGCGAGGTCCCGATCGACGAGCACCCCCACATCCGCGGGCAGTTCGACGCGTGGCTCGTCGACTGGCGGGCGTGGGCGGAGCAGGAGCGGCTGCGGAGGCCTCGTCGCCAGGTCTTCGAGGCGCTGTTCGACATGCACCGGCTCGCACAGGACCAGCCGGAGTCCGTCGAGCTCGTGCTCGCCTCCGGGCTGTTGCAGACCCCCGGCGTGCGGGTCCACATGATCAGCCAGGCCGTGCGGATCGACCAGGACCTCGAGTCCGGCGACATGATCTGCGTCCTCGCCGACGAGTCCGGCCTCCGCCTCGAGGACGACGAGCTCCTGGGCGGGCTGGACTCCTTCGACCTGTCCGGTAGCGCGATCCTGCGGGACAAGCTCCTCGAGCGGGCTGTGAGCCCGATCGAACCCGCTCTGCCCGAGTTCCTGAAGGAGTGGGCGGCCCGGGTTCTGCAGGTCGCGCACAAGGTGAGTGACGGTTGGGAGCCTGAGCGGACCGAGCACTCCTTGGTGTCGATGAGTCCGGCACTCGTCGCCCGGCCGCGCGGCGCCTACGCGATCAGGGCGTACTACGACGCGATCGCCACGTCCCTCGCGGATGAGTCCTCGCCCGTGCCGCTGGGGCTCGCGCAGCTTGTTGAGGCAATCGAGCCTGAGCAGCGCCTCGCCTGGCTGGAGCGCACCGGCTTTGGCACTGCCACGGCGGGGGAGGCCCCGCTCTTCCCTCTGGCCGCGAACGAGGAACAGTCTCAGATCATCCATCGGCTCGATGCGGACAGCGGCGTCGTGGTCGAGGGTCCGCCCGGCACCGGGAAGACCCACACCATCGCCAACCTGGTCAGCGCGCTGCTCGCCCAGGGCAAGCGGGTCCTGGTCACCGCGGAGAAGGCGCAGGCCCTCCGGGTGCTGCGGGACAAGCTGCCGCCCGAGATGCAGGAGCTGTGCGTGTCGCTCACCGACGCCTCCGCGAAGGGGAACTCCGACCTCTCGCGCAGCGTGGCGACCCTCGCCGGGCGCAAGACCGACTTCAACCCCTCCCGGGCCGACCGCGAGATCACGGACCTCACCGAGAAGCGCGAGGCCGTCCGTCGGGACCGCGCGCGGCTCCTGGAGCAGATTCGCGCCGTCCGCGAGGCGGAGACCTTCGAGCACCCCGAGGTGGCCGTCGGCTTCCGGGGCACGCTCGCCCGGATCGCGGCAGAGCTCGGTCGCACGCAGGAGCGGGACGGCTGGCTGGGGGAGGGCGTCGCGGGCGAGCTCCCGGTGTCGGCCGCCGAGCTCGGTGAGCTGGTGCGGCTGCTCGGCGAAGAGACCGACGAACGCCGTAGCCGTCGTGACCAGCGGATTCCTACCGGTCTGCTCGACCAGCGCCGCTTCGGTGAGCTAGCGGAGGCGGTCGCGCTGGGTGAGTCGGTCCGGCGGGGCGACACGTCGCTGTTGGTGGCCACGCTCGAGACTCTCGACGGTGAGCAGCTCGTCCGGCTGGGTCCCGCCTGCACCGAAGCCGACGAGAGCCTCCTGGCGTTGCGGGACCTGCCCGCGCACCGGGACTGGGCGCGGGACATGACGTCCGCACTGCTGGGCGGAACGGGGCCGCACGCCTGGCAGCGCGCAGTGGAGCGTCTGGGGCTGGTGGACGCCGCGGTGCAGCACGACCAGGCGGCCGGGTTCGCGGACGTCTCCGTCCACGCCCAGGTCGATCTGGACGCCGCCGCGCACGCCTTCGCTGCGCTCGGCGCCCACCTCGACGGTGGTGGCTCCCTCCGCAAGATGTTCAAGAGCCCCGAGCAGAAGGCCGTCGCACCGTTCGAGGCGGCCGTGCTCGTGGGCGGACGGCCGGTGGACTCCGCGGCCGCGGCGCACGCTGCAGCCCATCACCTGGCGGTCCTCGCGATCGGGCAGCAGATCAACGTGGCCTTCGGGCCCCTTCGCATCGGCGTCGGCCTCGGCGAGCCCCGCGTGGTGCTGATCGACCTCCTCCAGCAGCTCCGGACGGTGTGCGGGGTGATCGCGCGGGTCCTGGCCGCCACTGACGCCCTCCGCGCGGTGCTCGCCACGTTGCCGCCTGCCGCGAGGCCCGCGCTGTACGACATCGGGGCCGTAGAGCAGGTCACGGCTGTCGCGGTCCAGGTGACCCACGCCCGGTCGGCCGCGATCGCCCGTGCCGAGCTCGACGCCGCTCGCGACGACCTCGTGGCCGCGGTGCCGCTGGAGATGCGCCCGCACGAGCTGGCACATGCCCTGCGGGCGTTCGAGGCGGCGGACCAGGGCGCCTACGCAGAGGCCCTCGCCTCGCTGGCCCGTGCCGCGGACCAGCAGACGGCCCAGCTGCGCTGCGACGAGCTGCTCGACCGCGTCCACGTCGCGGCGCCGCACCTCGCCGCGGACCTCCGCGAGCACCCGCTCGACGGCTGGACGGACCGTCTCCGCCGCTGGCCGGAGGCTTGGGCGCGGGCGTGCGCGGCGACCTGGCTGCAGGTCCAGATCGATCCGGGCCGGGAGCAGCGCCTCGAGGCCGACCTGGCGATCGCGACCAAGGACCTGGCCCGGCTGACCGGCCGCCTGGCCGCCGCCCGGTCCTGGCGCGCCTGCCTGAGCCGGATGAACGCGACCCAGGTGCAGGCCCTGCAGTCGTACAAGAACAACATGGCGAACGTCGGTAAGGGCACCGGAAAGTACGCCGAGCGTTACCGGCAGGCCGCGCGGGACGCCATGCGCGTGGCGCAGGGCGCGGTCCCCGCCTGGGTCATGCCGATCCAGCAGGTCCTGGCCTCGGTCCCGCCGCGGGCGAACACCTTCGACGTCGTGATCGTCGACGAGGCGAGCCAGGCCGAACTGACGAGCGCGTTCCTGCTGTGGCTCGCGCCGCGGGTGATCGTCGTCGGCGACGACAAGCAGTGCACACCGTCCGAGGTCACGAGTGGCTCCTTGCAGCCCATCTTCGACCGCATCGACTCGGAGCTGCACGACATTCCCCAGTACCTGCGCACGAGCTTCACGCCACGCGACAGCATCTTCTCGCTGCTGCGCAGCCGGTTCGGCCAGGTCATCCGGCTGCGGGAGCACTTCCGGTGCATGCCGGAGATCATCAGCTGGTGCTCGAACTCGTTCTACCGGGACGCGCCGCTCGTCCCACTCCGGCAGTTCGGGGCCGACCGGCTCCCGCCGCTGCGCGCTACCTACGTCGAGGGCGGGTTCACCGAGGGCACGGGCAGCCGGGCGGCCAACGTCGCCGAGGCGGAGGAGATCGCGGCGGCACTGGCCGCATGCCTGGCGGACGAGGCGTACGACGGGCTGTCGTTCGGGGTCGTAGTCCTCCAGGGACAGGCGCAGGTAGAGATCATCGCCTCCGCGCTGAAGCGGGTGATCGATCCGGAGGAGTGGGACCGGCGGCGGATCCGAGTCGGCACCCCGCCCGAATTCCAGGGCGACGAGCGCAACGTCGTGTTCCTGTCCATGGTCGTGGCCCCGAAGGAGCGGGCCGCGTTCCCCTTCACCAAGCGGGACGCGGAGCAGCGTTTCAACGTGGCCGTCTCCCGTGCCCAGGACCAGCTATGGCTGTTCCACTCGGTGACCGCTGATCTGCTGCGCCCGACGGACCTGCGGCGGTCGCTGCTGGACCACATGACGCCCGGCGCCGGCGCGGAGCTCCCCCCGGTGCTCGCCGACGTGACCCGGACCCGCCGCCACGACGCCTTCGACTCGCTCTTCGAGCAGCGGGTCTTCCTTGACCTTCTCGGTCGCGGCTTCCACGTGACCCCGCAGGTGGAGGCCAACGGGTGCTTCATCGACCTGGTCGTCACCGGGGCGGCGGGCAAGCTCGCCGTGGAGTGCGACGGGGACGCGTTCCACACCACGCCGGAACAGCAGCTCGCGGACCTCCACCGTGAGCAGGAGCTCAAGCGGTGCGGGTGGACGTTCCAGCGGATCCGGCAGTCCGAGTACGTCCTGAACGAGGAGCGCGCCCTGGCCCCGGTGTGGGCCGAGCTCGACACCCTGGGGATCGGACCGTTGGTGGCGAGCGACGCACCGGCCGAGAGCCCTGAGATGCCCGAGTTCGCCGAGACGGCGGAGGTGACGGTAGCGCCGGAGCTTATGGAGGACGAGGCCCCCACACCCGTCCTCGGCGTCCCGGTGGTCCTACCACCCGTCGTTGAACAGCCGGACGAGGACCCCGACGCGGATCGCTCCGGCCTCGTCCTCATGTTGGCCGGCCGAGGCGCGCTGTCGACGAGCCAGGTCGCGGACCTCCTGGCCGTGAGCCTGCCGGAGGCACGCTTGATCCTCACCGCGCTCGTGGAAGACGGCCGTCTCGAGAAGGTGGGGCGGACGAAGGGCACCCGCTACGTCCTGCCCGGCACGGCGGATTGAGTCGCCGACACGATCGGGGTGTCCGATTGGGGCGAGGACGGCAACACGGTCACGTTCGGTACATCATCAACGGGCGCCCTGGGATCGGGAAGGCGCAGCACGGCGGCAATGGAGGGGCGGATATGGCGCGGCTCAGCACCATCCTGGATCAGATCGACTCGGGGTCGATGCTGCTCCCGGAGTTCCAGCGCGGCTACGTGTGGAACAAGGACCAGATCCGCGGCCTCATGCGGTCGCTCTACAAGGGCTTCCCCGTCGGCGCGCTGCTCGTCTGGGAGGCGGAGGGGCACCAGCAGGCAGTCCGTGGCGCGGAGGCCGGCAGCGGCACCAAGCAACTCCTCCTCGACGGTCAGCAGCGGATCACCACGCTCTACGGCATCATCCGCGGGCGCCCACCCGCGTTCTTCGAGGGTGACCCGGCGATTTTCACCCGGCTCTACTTCAACGTGGAGACCGAGGCCTTCCAGTTCCTCGCTCCGTCCACCGCGCGGGCCGACCTGCTGTGGGTGGACGTCACCGGCCTCTTCAACGCCGACCAGGCCAAGAAGTACGACCAGCTGATCGACGAGCAGTGGATGCGCCCGAACCTCGGCGTGTACCTGTCCCGGCTGCTGCAGCTCGAGAGCATCCTCGAGCGAGACTTCTTCGTCGACCGGATCACCGGTGCGGACAAGACGGTGGACGTCGTCGTCGACATCTTCAACCGGGTCAACTCGGGTGGCACGAGGCTGTCCAAGGGCGACCTGGCGCTCGCGCGGATCTGCGCGGAGTGGGGCGACGCCCGTCCGTCGATGCGCCGGGTGCTGGAGGGCTGGCGGGCGCGGCAGTTCACGTTCTCGCTGGACTGGCTGCTGCGCAACGTCAACGCGGTGGCCACGGGAAGGGCGCCCTTCGCCGCGTTGGAGGGGGTGTCCGCGGACGAGTTCCGTACGGCGCTCGACCACGCGTCGCAGAACATCGAGCACTTCCTCGGCCTCGTCGGTGGGCGGCTGGGCATCGACCACGACCGCGTGATCAGCAGTGGCCGCTACGCGTTCCCGATCGTCACCCGGCTGCTCCACAACGGACAGGGCCGGTTCGCGGACGGTGCGGAGGCGGACAAGGCTCTCTACTGGTTCGTCCATGCCGCCCTGCGCGGCCGGTTCGCGGGCTCCGCCGAGACCGCGCTGGCTAAGGACCTCGACATCGTCGACAGGTCCGGTGTGGATGGACTGATCACTGCGCTCGAACGCTCCCGTCGGGGCGGCCTGACCGTCGAGCCGCAGGATCTCGAGGGGGTCGGCCGCGGGGCGCGCGCCTACGCGTTGCTCTACATGCTCACCCGGGTCAGCGGTGGGCGGGACCTCGGAACCGGCGGCCTGCTCGACGGCGAGAGCGGCGAGCTGCGGGTGCACGAGATTTTCCCGAAGGACGCTCTTTACCGGCACGGCTACTCCCGGTCCGAGGCGAACGCCGTCGGGAACCTGGCCTTTGCGGTGCCCGGCACCGCGACCACCTTGAATCGCCGCAGCCCCCACGAGTACCTGATGTTCTGCTCGGCGGAGGCGTTGGCGAGCCAGTGGATCCCGGCCGACCCCGAGCTGTGGCGCGTCGAGAACTATCGCGCCTTCCTCGACGCCCGTCGCAAGCTGGTTGCGGCGGATGCGAACGCGTTCCTCGGGCGCCTCGTCGGCGCCGAGGTCGCGTGGACAGAGGGCTTGCCGCAGGTACGGGTCGCCGAGGACACCGACGAGCGGGACGCCCGCGCGGTGCAGATCCGCGACCTGCTCACCGAGCTGGGGGCGGCCGGGTACGCGAACCCGGCGTTGGATGCGGAGATCGCCGACCCCGAGACGAGCCGGGCGCTAGCCGTGGCGGAGGCGTACTGGCCCGAGGGACTGCAGGCCGGGCAGGGCTCGCCCGTGGTGCTGGAGCTGGACCCGGACGAGGCGGACCTGCCCCGCCTCGCCGAGCTGGGCTTCGAGGTCTTCACCTCGGTCGACGCTCTGCGCGGCTTCGTCCAGCGCCGCAACGAGATTGCGGCGGGGGATCGGGACGACGAGGGCACGGGCGCCCCCGGCGTCGCACTCGTGGAACCCGCACCCGAGGCCGAGCCCGTCGTAGGCCCGGCTCGGCAGTTGGAGCTCATCGAACCCGAGGTCGCGCAGCTCGAGCTCCCGGAGGTCGAGCAACAGGCTCCCGCGGAGACGCCCGCGGCTGCGGCCACGCCGGAGCCCGCTGCCCCGGTCCACGTTCCCGCGCCGAGCGTCGAGCCAGAGCCCGTCGTCGCGCCGGAGACGACGCAGGCCGAGGCTCTCTTGGAGGCCCGCCTCGTCGAGGTGCTCGATGTCTGCAAGGGCGAGCTGAAGCACAACCCGCGACTGTTCGTGGGGCTGCTCGTCGAATACGGCCCGGTCGACGCGGTGCGTCGGGCTCTCCGGAAGCCCGCCAACGACACGTTCTCGTTCCTCTGGGAGCGCAGGCGGCTCGATCTCAGCGTCGAGGCCGTCATGCTGGACGAGCGCTTCCACGACCTGTTCACCGACGAGGAGCGCGCCACGGCGCGCGCTCGGCTGGGGGAGTTCGACTACGAGGCCGCCCGGGCTTGACGACGGCGGGCCGCACGCAGCTCGGTTTCCAGCTTCCCGAGTGCCTTGCTCTGGATCTGTCGGATGCGCTCGCGGGTCACCCCGAGCTCGCCGCCGATGGTGTCCAACGTCGAGGCGTCGCCGACGAACCCGAAGCGACGATCGATGATCGTTCGCTCGCGCTCGGACAGGATCGAGAGGGCGGCTGCGATGTCCTCGGCGTCGAATCCCCGCAGGTCCGGGGCGGGTGGGTCGAGGTGGCGTTCTGCGACGCCCTGCAGGCTCTCCTCACCGAGGGCGTTCTGTGCACTCTCGTACGGCACCGTCGTCGGCAGCGTGGCGGCCAGCTCGGCCGTGGCGGGATCGTCGTCCGGGTGGGCGCGGCGAGCGAAGGTGTTCAGGCGCTCGACGATGTGTACCGGGTAACGGATGGTGCGCGACTGGTCGGCGATGGCGCGGGTGATGGCCTGCCGGATCCACCAGGTCGCATACGTCGAGAACTTCGTGCCCTGGGCGATGTCGAACTTCTGCACGGCCCTGATCAGGCCGAGAGCACCCTCCTGTACGAGGTCAAGGGCGTCCAGACCCGGAGCTCCGTACCCGCTCGCGATGGAGAGCACGAGTCGGAGGTTGGCCGTGACGAAACGCTGGTACGCGCCCTCGCCGGCCGCGATCAGCAACCGCAGCGGGAGAGCGGCCGGTGTCGTCTCATCGCTGTTCTCGAGGCGTTCGGCGGCGAGGAGACCGACCTCGATCGCCCGCGCCAGCGCGACCTCCTCGGCCGCGTCGAGCAGCCGTGCGCGGCCGGTCTCCAGCCGGTACCGCCAGAACGAGTCCGTGGCCTCCGCGTTCTCGTCGAGGTCGTCCTCGTCAAGGTCCAGGACGGACCCGTCCGGCTCCTCGGGGGCCTCGACCACCGGGGGCGCCGGCAGCCGCTCGACGGGCGGATCCCACACCGCCTCTCGGGGGAGGGGAACCCCGTCCCGTGTGGCAACCAGCCCGAGGTCGGCCAGTGAGATCGAGTCGAGATCGAGGGTCGTGTGCTCCGAGAACGCCTCAGCCAAAGCCGCCGGGACCGGGACCGAGGCGACCAACGGACGGAGCGGCCTCGGTACCCGGGCACCGTCGTCGACGAGCCGCCGGAGCAGGACGGCCAGGTCGGCCTCGCTCAGCTCGTGATCGCGCGCCATCGTCGAAATCGCCACGACCGTGAGTTCACGGGCTCGGAGCGCGCTGAGCGCGAGGTCGACCGCGCTCGGGACGAGGGTGGATCGGGCGTCGGGCATCCCTCAGACCTCGAAGACCGGGACGAACCTGCCCAGCAGGCTGAGGGCACCCGCTCGGCTGAGCTGCTCGTGATAGCGCTCGTTGCGGAAGGCGCGCAAACAGCCATAGCAGCTGGTCTCCGGCCCGCACTCGCACGAGGCCACCCGTCGGACGGCCGCCTCCAGCACGGTGGCCAGCTGCCGCGCGATCCGAGGGGTGTTCCCCGCCCCGCCCGGCGTCGTGTCGAAGAGGATCAACGACGGGAACCCGTCACCGCCGTGGTGCACGGTGCCGTCGATGTCGTCCCGGCTGATCTCGAGCTCGGCGGCGGCACCCTCCAGGAGGGCGTACACGGTGGACCGCAGCGCCGACTCGGCGACAACGGTCGCCGTGCCGGGCGGCAGCTCCAGCTCCACGAAGTCCGTCTGGTACTGGTGCGCCAGGCTCTGCGACCGCATCGGGCCGGCGCACTCGGTCCCCTTGAGCAGGTGCTTGTGGCTCTTCGCCTTCTTGCGCCCGGCAACCATCGAGGTGCCGAACCCGCACCAGTCGCACAGCTGGTAGCCGCCCCGGTTCGGGCCCTCGTTGACCACGACGAACTCACCGCGAGCACCGGAGCGCCAGCGCAGCTCCGCTCCGGTGGGAAACCGGACGACGTCCTCCTCGACGTCGGCGTGGGAGTCGATGATGTAGGTGGCCCCGGACCAGGAACGACGAGGTGCCTGCCCCGATCCTTGACGGACGCTCTCCGAGGCGACGAACCCGAACTCCGGCACCACGTACGCCTTTGCGGCCTTGGTCTGGATGGTCTCGCAGGCGGGACACTCGGCTGCGGGCGGTGAAGCGTCCTGCCGGTAGTGCCCGCAGGTCTCGCAGACGGTGTAGTACTGCCGGAAGAGGTCTTTCCCAGGGAGCCGGTAGACCCCGCCCGAGGTCCATCGGTACCCGCCCGCGATCACCTGGGCACCCGGGGCGTACTCGTTGATCGCCATGGTGAGGTCCCGGGTCAGCTCCAGCGGCTTGTCGATGCCACCCTGCAGCCGGTCGGTGCGCAGCTCCACCGTGTCGACCGGGAAGCCGTATTTGGGCAGCACGTTCCGGTTGGCCAGGTATCCGATCAGCTGGCGGCTGCGCAGGGTGGCGATGACCCGCTTGCACTGGCCCGCGAGGGCGTAGTTCGCCTCGGCCGCGGCGGTGCGTTCGCGTTCGGTGAAGTCCTCGACATCCTGCGCGAGCTGTTGCCCCGCCTGTTCGATGAGGTCCAAGAGGACCTCGGCCCAGGCGCCGGACTCGACGTCGATCTCAGCGGCGACGTCCGCGGGCAGGACCTCCAGCAGGCTGTCCCGGACCCGGCGGGGGACGGGGGTGAGGAACCGCCGCAGCTGGGCGACCGGGCCGACCCAGTCAGGCGGTGTGGGAACAGGCGGCAGGAAGAACTCGCCCGCGGTGGTCCACTCACGGGCGAACTGCCGTTTCATCGTGCCGAAGAACGCGGCGATTGCCACGGAGTGGGCGTGCCTCCGGTCGATGCGCACGTTCGCCAGCGGCACGATCGGTGGACGCATCTCACCCGCGATCATCTTCTCCGGCTCGGCGAACCGGGTGAGGTCGTGCGACCGACGCTGGGCGTAGGTCAGCACGAGGGCGGCGGAGCCGGAGCGTCGGCCCGCCCGACCGGCGCGCTGGACATAGTTGGCGGTCGACGGTGGCATGTTGCGCAGCACCACCGCCTGCAGCTCGCCGACGTCCACGCCGAGCTCGAAGGTCGTCGAGCAGGAGAGCGCGTTGACCTCGCCCCGGACGAACTGCCCCTGGATCTCGGCGGCCTTCTGGCTCGTCCATTGGGCGGTGTGCTCCATGACTTTCATGGGCACCGGCTTGGCGTCGAGGTAGAGGTGCCGGTAGTGGTCGCGCTCCTCCGCGGCGCGGGGCCGGACCCACGGCTCGAGCATGCCGTCGCAGCGCAGCGTGGGGCAGACCCCGCGCACGGACACGCCGGCCATCCGACGGCACCGTTCGCACCGGAAGAGCTGCTCCTGTTCCTCGACCGGTCGGATTCGGAACCGTAGGTGGTTGAGCCTGCGCACGGGGCCGAGGTCCTTGGGCGAGACGACCGAGAACCAGCTGTGCGGGCCCTCCTTGCCCGGTGTGCCGACGGGGTCGAGCGCCACCCAAACCGCGTCAAGCAGCGCGCGCGGCGCCGCCGTCGATCCCACGGACTCCAGCACACGGGTGAGGTAGTCGATCCGCCGGTTGGTCCCCGTCGTCGGGAGCCAGCTCAGCACCTTCCGCTTGGCGTCGGAGCCGTCGCCGCGGACGTAGATGGGGCCGGTGCGCGGTTCGAAGATCGGCGAGTTGGGCGGTACCTCCTCGGGCATGTCGATGGCGCCCTGGAACCGTAGGGTGCGGACGAGCTCCTGCAGGAGGTCCCAGCCCTCCTCGTCGGGCAGGCCGAGGTCGGCCAGACAGCCCGGCAGCGCCCAAGAGGCCTTGCGGACCATCTCGACGCGCATCAGCCCGACGCCTTCGAGCGACTGGCGGTCGTCGAAGCTGATCACCTCGTGGACCGTCCACTCGAGGGCCTCGCGGCGGGCGACGACGGAGGAGGCGTCCTCGTCGAAGACTCCCTCCCGCTTGGCAGCCAGGTAGGCGTAGTGGGCGAGGCCATCGAGCTTCGCCGGTTCTCGCTCCATCCGCTGGTGGTCGGCTAGCGCCATCGTGAGGATCCGGCGCTGTGCGAGTTTGCGGTGGGTGTCCTCCAGGTAGGGCGCGAAGTACGCGGCCGTCTGCCTGCTGTCGCTGAAAAACAGGAGCTTCCGACCGTTGCCGGGCAGATCCGACGAGGGCCCGTCCGCGGCGGGGAGTGCCTGATAGAGCGCGGAGCCGAGTACCGACGCCGAGGCCTCGCCGCCGCTCTCCAGGAGCCGGATCAACCGGGTGCCCCGCGCCCCGCACGCAGCACAGGAGCCGAGGGCCGCGGACTCGGACGACAGCAGCTGGACCGTCCGGAAGTCGCCGGCGGTGCAGTCGCCCGCACCGCAGTTCAGCGGCTGGTCGAGGTGCACGGCTCCGCAGCCGGTGCAAAGGTAACGCCGGTCGCCCTCGGTGGCCTTCTCCTCCTCGAGTGCGGCGTCGTCCTCGTCGTGGGGCGTGCGATCGGTGCTGTCGCCGTCCTCCAGCAGCAGCCAGGCGTGGCGTCGGTGCCCGCCCGCCTTCCACGGGACGTGGCGGGGGACCGGGCCGCTGTCGTCGAGCGCGCCGTGCAGATGGGCGGCACCGCAGCGCTGGCAGCCACCGAGCTCGAAGACGACCCGCTCGCACGTCTCGCAGCGTTCCCGACGGCTCAACCCGAGGTGAGGGCCGTCCGGGCCGAGGCAGCTAAATGCGCCCTCGGTGGCCCGCACGAAGAGGTGGAACCGCGACGAGAGCGCCGGGGACCGGTCGGGGGCCCGTAGCGCCCCCGCCAGGCGGACGAGGTCGGTCAGGTGCCGCTCCTGCTCGACGTCCTCACCGAAGACCGTGCGGGCGACGTCGGCGAACGGGCGTGGTCCCGTGGACAGCGCGGTGCGGAACGCGGTCAGCCGGGACTCCGAGCGGAGGGCGGCGACCGCGTCATCGGGCCCGTCCCAGCCGTGGTCGCGGGCGGCCTTCAGCACGTCGGTGTGATCGACGTGCGCACCCAGCCGGGCGTAGTCGCCGGCGGGGAGCGGCCCCCACGTCGGTCGGTCCGGGGCCGCGACGACGGTCGAGGTCACGAGGTCCTGCCTGCCCGGTGTGTCGTCGTTCCACTCGAAGGGCAGGTCGAAGAGGTCGGTCGCGAAGCGGGTCACCGCGGCCGGGGAGTCCTTGGCCCCGACCGTCGCGCTCGTCGCGATCGCCTGCAGGTCCCGGCCCGACGACACCCGGTCGCGGAGCCTGCGCAGGAGCATCGCGAGCTCCGCCCCCTTGGCTCCGTCGTAGACGTGGGCCTCGTCGACGACGACGAACCGCCACTGCCCGGCGTGGTCGCCCTCGAAGAGATCGAGGTCCTTCGGCCGGAGCAGGAGGTACTCGAGCATCGCGTAGTTGGTCAGCAGGATGTGCGGCGGCGTGGCGCGCATCTCGGCGCGGCTGAGCAGCTCGTTGGGCAGCCGGCGTTCGTGTGGATGGAGCTGGGCGAAGGTCGCCTCCGCGTCCCGCACGGAGTCACGGGTCTCGCCCGTGTAGCGGCCGAAGGTGATCTCCGGCGAGTCCGCGAGCAGGTGCCGGAGCCGCTTCATCTGGTCGTTGGCCAGCGCGTTCATGGGGTAGAGCAGCAGCGCTCGCACACCCGGCCCGAGCCGACCGGCGGCGGACTCCTCGGCGAGGTGGCCGAGGATCGGCAGCAGAAAGCTCTCGGTTTTGCCCGAGCCGGTGCCGGTGGCGACCACGACGTTGCGTCCGGCCCGGACCTTGCGGATCGCCTGCTCCTGATGCCGGTAGAGCGGGCGGTCCGCGGGGAGCTCGGGCCCGGTGAGGGATAGGAACCTCTCCGGGAGCACTCCCTCGGCCACGAGCTCCGCGAGGGTCGCGCCGGGCATATAGGCGGGCGTCGCCTCCAGCAGCGGTCCCTTGGTCAGCAGCGGGCTCGTGTCGATCATGTGCTCCAGCGCCGAGGCCAGGGAGGCGTCGCGCAGGGGAAGCAGGGAACGCAGGTATCGGCGGTAGCCGAGGGTGATCTCCCGGCTGGACTCCAGCGGATCGAACGTCACCGTTGCTCCTTCGCGGTGTCAGTCACGGTGGGCGTGCCAGTGGGAGACGAGGTACTCGGCCAGGGCGAGGTCGGAGGCGGCCGTGCCGGGGTCGGCGGCGACGACGGCGAGCCAGGCGACACGCAGGCCGGGCTCGGCCTCCGCCGCGTCCGGGTCCCCGTGCGCGGCGAGCCGGGCGACGATCGCGAATCCGAGCGAGACCTCCCGTGGGGAGGAGGCTCCGGGTGCGCGCACGTGCGTGAGCACCGAGAACAGCTCGCCGAACGCTGAGGCGTGCGCGAACGCGCGCAGCTCGTCCAGACCGGTGAGCGCGGTGGTGGCGGCAGGAGATGGAGCGTCCGTCACGTCGAGAAGCGGCTGCGGGGGCACGGGCCCGTCCCACCGTCGCTCGCCGGTCAGGATGTCCAACCCCGCGGGACTGGCATATCGTTCCGCGGCGTCGAGGAGCAGGGCCTCCTCCGTGCTCAGCTCAGCGGGAGACCAGTCCACGGCTCCGCTGCGGTAGGGCAGCAGCGGCGAGGTGAGGAGCAGCGACAGCAGGGGGCTGCTCTCCCAGAGCAGCGTGATCGCCTCGGGCCGGTCGACCCGGGCGAACCGGTGGGCGGCGACCCCGGAGCGGACCAGGATGGGCACGGTTCGGTGCGCGGGCATCGCCGTACGGGCCCCGGCGACCAGCGCGGCGTACGGACGCTCGCCGAGGACCGCGGCGCACTCCTGGGTGACGAGCGCTCGGCTGCCCGCGTCGGTCGCGGGTCCGCCTGCGTCCGCGGCCGCCCAGAGGAGGCGGTAGGCGGCGATCCCGGTGGGCGGGGGCGCCTGGCCGGCCAGGTAAGCAGCCGCCTGGAATTCCACTCCGGACAGGGCGGTCGGCACCCGGTTCGGGTCGCCGATGCGGAAGGACCGGTCTGTCCGGCTGGCGAGGTGGGGTGCGCCAACCCGGACGTCCAGCAGCCCACCGTGGACATAACCCGGGCCGAGCGGCACGGCGGACTCGCCGGGCGCGACGGTGACCTCCCACGGCCGGAGCCATGGCGTGAGCGGCGACGTCACCCGCACGACGAGCTCCGGTGCGGGGTCCCGGTCGACCAGACGCAGCTCGTCGCCGCGGCGGAGCACCGCCTCGGCCACGGCGGAACCGCGGATCCGGGCGACCTGCGCGGTGAAGCCGTCGCCGAGCACGAGCGAGAGCGCGAGGCTGCCGTCGGAGCGCACAGAGTCGAGCAGCGCGGCGAGCCGGTACCGGTACACGCCGTCGGCCACTCGGGCTCCGCGGACCAGCTGGTCACGGCCGCCCGCGGGATCGGTGGCGACCAGCGCGGGGACGTGACCGAGCGCCTCGCGGAGGCGGGCGGGCAGCTGCACGTCGAGGCATGCGCCGTGGCCAAGGTCGTCGAGGGTGAAGGCCTCGGGCCGGACGCCCCAGACTCCGTTCTCTCCCGCCACCCGGCGCCGCAGCGCGCAGTGGGGGAGTTCGACTACGGCGTCCAGGCGGTGCGTCGAGTCCGCGGCACGGATCGTCACCGACGTCCGCATCTCGATGGACTTCAGCGACACGACGGAGGGGACCAGCACCCCGGCGGGGGCGCTGAGCTTGACGTCGGCGGAGGTGAGTCCGCCGTTCTCGCGAAGCAGCCGCAGTCGGCGCTTCGTCGTCAGCGTGACGCCCTGGGCGAGGGTTACCGATGCCCGCACCGGCGACTGCCCCGGCGCCGAGGCGGCGACGCGGAACCGCCCCACCAACGGCCCCGTCGACCCGTCCGCGAGTGAGACGACGGCACCACCGAAGGCGGTCCACCGCCGGGGGAGCGCCGCGCCGTCGCGGAGCAGCTCGACGGTCCAGGTCTGGCTCGCGCCTCCGGGCAGACGGAGCCGCGGGGGCTCCCCGTGGACCGGCTCGCCGTCCGGCCCCAGGAGCCCCTCGATGGGTTCGCCGAGCAGCAGGTCGGCTCGTTCGGTGCTCTGCACCGGCCGCCAAGGACCCGGCGGCGGCCCGAAGTCCACCGCCGAGCGGATGGCAGCCGCGCCGGCGAGCGACACCCGCGCGAGCCACCACCGGGACCACCCGACGGGCGGCGTCGCGTGCTCCAGGACCTGCCAGGTCCCGTCGACCGCGTCCGCCGTGGGGGTACCGAGGTGGAGAACCCAGACCTCGCCTGCGGGTAGGGCGGCACCGGCGGGCAGCCGGGATCCTGTCTCGTCGAAGATGATGAGCGGGTCCGTGATGTCGACGACGTCGACGACGTGGACGCCACCGAGCACGTCCGTGCAGGTTGCGATCCGCGAAGGCCGCGCCAGCAGGAACCCGTTACCGGCGCGAGGACACTCGCCCCCGCCCACCAGGACGGAAGCCCCGTGGCGTTCGTCGGGGAAGGCGACGACGAGTGCACCTCGTTCGAGATCGAGCCGCAGGAGTGGAGCAGCCACCACCGACCCGACGGCGCCGCTGGCCCGCACAGCAGCGGTCAGGCCCGGTGAGTGAATGTGGCCTCGCAGTTCCGGGTGCATGGCCCATGCGTGAGCCCATCCTGCGAGCCAACCGGTCGCCGGACCGCCGAGCACCGCCGCCAGGGAGGCCGTGAGATCCTCGGCGCGCCGGGCCAGCCACGCCGTCGCGACGAGAGTGCAGGCGGGCCACTTGGCGAAGACCGTGCCAGGATCGGAATCGGGCGCCTCGCGGAGACGGAGCCGCTCGTACGCCGCGAGCGCTTGGAGGAGAAGCTCACGGCGGTGGGCTTCGCCCGGGTCGGGGTCGGCGCCGATCGCGTCGACGAGATCCCCGTCGTACAGGCGCTCGGAGTCGTCGAGCAGGTCACGAGGCCGTACCGACGGGGACGTGGGCGAGGGGGCTTCGTGATCGCGAAGCGTCGGTAGCTCCATGCCCGTCCCCCTTGCCCTTACCCCTACCGCGCCACGCATGATCGACTCAGCGCGGATGCGGCAGAGTGCGATCGTTTCACCCTTATGGGTGACGATAGTGCGCAGGGGTCACACGGGAGCGGCGAGCATTCATCGAAGGACCGCGTCCCACTGAGCCTTTGCCAACCTGATCAAGTGTTGGCGATCATGAGGGTCTGAACTGCGGCGATGAGCGCTGCGGCCTGGTTCGGGCTGGAGCGGATCTTGCGCAGGACCTTCCAGGTCTTCAGCTCGGCGTTGACCCGCTCGCCCGGCCCGCGACGGCGGGCGTGCGCGGCGTTGACCGCCTTCTGGTTCACCGACAAGGGTCGGTAACGACCGGTGTCGGGGTCGAGGCGCCGACGGCGCTGCGGGACCGCGACCGTAGGCCCGGCACCCTGGTAGGCGGTGTCGCCGGCGGCCGGGATCGCGTACTCGGTGAGCGCGTCGATGATGCCGTGCTCGCGGGCTGCGCCCATGTCGTGACGGGCCCCGGGCAGCGGCGGGGAGATCCACACCAACCGGCCGACCGGGTCGGCGATGACCTGCACGTTCAGCCCGTGGCATTTGTGCTTGCCCGAGTAGAACCCCCGGTCATAGCCGCTCGCCATGCCGACCCGGTCGATGCGCAGCAGGGTCCCGTCGATGATCACGAACGCTTTGCGCGCCGCGACCTGCATCGCTTGCTCCAGGGTCGGGGCCATCGCAGCGAGCAGGTCGATGGCCTCGCGCAGGTAGCGGTACACCGTGGAGGTCCCGACCTTGAATCCGCAGGCCAGCTGGGCGTAGGTGTCACCGGTGCGCAGGTGCGCCACGACCAGCAGGGCTTGACGGCCCGGGGTGAGCCTGCGCCAGCGGGTCGCGCGTTCGCGGCGGTGACGACGCAACAGCGTGCTGACCATCTTCAGCGTGTGGGTGGACACGGTCATCCCGGACGGGTAGGACAGCACCTTGAAGCTCCTGGTCGGACGGATTGGTCTCAGCAACCGCTCGTCTACCAGGAGCTTCACCCCTTCGAGGTCACGCCACGCCGCACACGCTCTGACCTGCCCGTCCGTCAGGTTGGCAAAGGCTCACTGTTTCGCGCTGAGCCGAACTGGCACCCGTCCGCGGGCATCGAGACGATCCGCGGCCGCCTTCCGCACTGGTAGCCGGGGTCGGGAGCGATCCCGAGCAGGTGGGTGGTCATCAGTCGACCTGCACGATGGTGCCGGGACGGCTGAACGAGGTCGGATCGGCTGCGTCGGCGAAGGACCACGAGGTGATCGTGGCCGACGACGGAACGCGGTAGACGTAGGTCATGTCGGCCTCGAATCCGGGCTGCACGGCGTCGTTGCAGTAGGGGTTGCCCTGGATCTTGTAGAGGCCATCGAGCGGGTCGAACTTCCGTCCACGGTCGTCGATGAGCACGTTCGTGATCGGCGAGCTGCAGGTGAGGTCGACGCTCTTCTGTCCGTCATTGACGACGTGAGTCCGGACCGCGAAGTAGCGGGCGCCGTCACCCGGTCCCTGAGGTGCGTAGGTCGCCGAGGTCGACCCTGCATTGTCGGACACCATGACGTCCGGCACGAACTCCGCGGAGGTCACGGTCACAGTGATGCCCCCATCGGTCAGCTGGTCACCCACCTCACCCTGCGCCGCGGGGGCGGACGCGACCGGAGTTCCTCCTCCGCCGGTCGGGGACGAGGCCGACACCGTCGGGGCGGACGCCGTGGGACCTGCTGCTGGTGTGCCGGCAGGCGCCAGAGTCAGGGCGACGATCACCGCCGGCACGGTAGCGATCACTCCGCCGAGCGCCATGCCGCCGAGCAGCAGAGGCCACCGGCGTGGACGAATCGGGGCGGCGAGCGCCGCCGGCTCGTCGGGCCCGAATTCTGCGGTGGGACTGTCGGCGCGACGTACCCTGTGACGAACGAGTCGGTGGAAGGCTGCTGGGTGGTCTCGGACATCCCGTGCTCCTTAGGCCTGGCGGCCGGACGTGCTGCGGCCGAATGGCCGGTTCACCCTCGTGTCGCGCGATACCGTTTGCCCGTTTCTCTGTTCATCACTTTCGATGACGGTCGCGCTCGTCTTCGGGCGAAGCCTCGCTGCGCCGCTTCCGGTGTGATAGCCCCGGTAGAGCACCCGTTGCAAGCCAGCGCCGCGTCGCGCCGAAGGCGCTGGTGAGCTCAGTCCTGCTTCTGTTGGCGGTATGAACGCCCGCCACGAGAACGGGTGTGGCGGGCCTGCTCGTGGCAGAGCGCGCTGCTGCTATACCCCGCGCTGGATCACCGACAGCTCGTCACGGGCTCGGGTGGCGGCGACGTAGGTCAGGGAGCGGGTGCGGAGTTCGGCATCGTGGCGGCCGGACTCGTCGAGGACGGCAAGGCGGGCGGTTTCAGCGGCAGTACGCTGCCCGACGTCCGCGAGGACGACCTTGGTGAACTCCATGCCCTTGGCCCGGTGCATGGTCATGACCAGCGGCTTTCCCGCGGTGGGCTGCTCGCGGTCCACAGCGCGGACCGGGACGCCGCGTTCGGTGAGGCCGGTGACCACGCGTTCGCGCTGGAAGCGGTCCTGGACCAGGACCGCGATGGTCTCGGGGGCCTCGCCGGCCGCGAGCCAGCCCGTCAGCCGGGCGGCGATAGTGTCGAGCTCGCCGGTCAGCGACGTGACCTGGTCGATCCTCGGGTTCGGGCCGGAGCGGGCCGACCGGTAGCCCGTCGCCTCAGGCTCCTCCTCCAGGTCCACATAGGAACCGCCGTCGAGGATCGAGAGCGCGTAGTACAGGTTCTGGGCGGTCGTGCGGTAGTTGAGTGTGAGCCGCCGGGAGCGGCCGACGATCTTGATGCCGTAGCGGCTCAGTACCGTCCGAGGACCGTAGATGCGCTGGTGGGAGTCCTCGGCGATGAACAGGTCGTCCGCTCCGTCGGCTGCCAGCGCGCGGAGCAGCTGCCAGTGGGCGGGGGAGAGGTCCTGGCCCTCGTCGACCAGGACGTGGTCGGCGAGCGGGCCGGTCTCTCGCAGCCGCGCGGCGGCGACGGCGGCGGCCTCGCCGAAGTCCAGCGTCCCGTCGATGCGGTTCTGGGTCCGGTAGGCGGAGATCAGCGACCAGACTGCGGACCGTTTGGCCCGGTCGAGCGCGACGCCGCGCCCGGGGCGCCGCACGCGGAGGTACTCGGCCTCGGTACCTACGGCGTGGGGCAGGACGATCAGCGAGTACTCGGTGGCCAGGAACGTCTCGTTGGCGATCTCGGGCGGCAGGTCGGTGCCCGCCGTGTCGAGGACGGCCCGCCAGCGGGTGCCGGGGACGCGGCCGTTCGGGCTCGACCGCTCCTCACCCAGCACTGCCTGCACGGCCTTCGCCACGTCGCCGCCGCGGATCACCGCGGCGGCGAGAGCATCGACGCCAGCGATGAACACACCGGGATCGCCGAGCTTCGCGGCCTGTGGCACCCGCGGGTCGAGCTGCGCGAGGCTCTCGCGGAGAGCGTCGGCAAGGTTCGTGGTGAACGTCGTCAGAACGATGCGGGCCTGCGGGTTCTGCCGAGCCAGCCGCCGCGCGCGGTGGACGAGCACGACCGTCTTGCCGGTCCCCGCGCCGCCGGACAGCCGGAACGGCCCGTTGTAGTCCTTCGTGACGTAGGTGCGCTGCTCGGGATGCAGGAACACCCGCCACGCGCCGAAGTCCCCGTCCTCGATGACCCGACGCAGCTCGTCCTGGTCGTCGATGAAGGCGAACTGCGCGGCGGCGGCCGGCTTGCGGAGCGAGACGAGGAGCTGGTCGTCCTCGGTGCCGGTCGTCGGCGCCGGGTCGCCCAACTGGAGCTTGTCGTGGATCTCGTCGATCGAGTCCGTGCTGGTCAGGTCAACGAGTAGGAGCCCAATCCAGCCCTCGTGCCGCTGTGCGAGGGCGAGGACGGCGTCCTCGTCCGGCGCGGCGAGGGCCGCGTCGGCGATCTCCTCGGGCAGGCCGAGCCGGTCGACGAGCGCGGTCTGCGTCCGCCCGCGCCGAACCAGCAGAGGCTTATCGACGACCGGTTCGTCGGCCTGCACGACGGCCTCCGGTTCGGCGACTACAGTGGCGACCGGCTCCGGCACCGTCGGTTCGGGCACGGCGGGTGCCTCCGTCCCCGCGGGCGTCTCCTCGATCTGCGGAAGCCCGTTGATCGGGTTGACCTTCAGCCGGACGCGTTCGGCGACCTTGTTCGCCTCGTCATGTGGCCAGACGCCGTGAATGACGTAGTGCCGCTCCCCGTCGCCGTCGAGGCGGAACATGACCGCGCGCCAGAAGTCGTCGACCCGGCCGGTGCGCACCCGCGGGTCCGCGGACCCCTGGATCGGCTCGACGTGCAGCCCCGGGACGGTGTCGTCCGCCGACAGCTTCTGCAGGAAGGCCATCGCCTTCGAGCGCACCGAGCCGTCGAGCCTCTTCGGCCACTTGGTCATGATGAGCGTGGGCACTTACGCCTCCCCGGCCTTGCTGAGCTGCGCGATGATCTCCGCCGGATCGGGCGGGACGACGACCCATCCGGCTGCCGCCAGGTCCGTGCGGTCCTCGGCGGGCATGTCCTGGGTCTCGACGACGATGTTCAGGCTCGGCCAGGCGACGTCGATCATGATCCCCTCAGGGCTCTCCCCGCCGATCGCGGGCGCCAGCGGGGCGCCCGCCGCGGCGAGGGCGAGCACGAGCTCACGCTCGGACCCTGGGCGCGCCTGGTCGACCACCTGCGCCCAGTCTTCGGGAAGCTCCGGAAGATCGGCCACCGCCGAGATCGCGGGCGCAGCCACCGGGACGGCAACGGGCGTGGCTCCGAGCGTCGTCGTCGAGACGGCCGTCGGCCAGTCGCGCAGGGCAAGCGCGTTCGAGAGCTGCAGCCACTCCCGCCACGAGTCGCCGTGCGCGGAGTCCAGCACCTCAGGGCGGTCGTCGAGGACGAGTGCGGTGCCGACGAGCGGGCCGTCCAGCTCGATGGCGACTGCGCACGACCCGGAACGCCAGACCATCGCCTTGCGCGGACCCGAGGACGCCGCGTCCGTGCCCAGCAGCACCCTCCGGGCCGCCTCGGAGAGCTCGGTCTCCGCCGGGAGCAGGACGACCGTGGTCTGGGCCAGCAGAAACATCGGCACCGCCCGCGCCACCGACCGGACGTGCACCGGCTCGGGAGAGGACACCCAGCCGAGCAGCCAGTCGACCGGGCCCGAGCGCAGCGCGTGGTAGGCGGCGGGCGAGGCCATGAATTGCGCGTTCGTCATCAGCTGTCCGACGGTGGCGTCCGAGTACCAGGCCGGTGCAGTCACAGAGCCCTCTTCCGCCGCGACCACGTCCCGCGCCGACACCGAGATCACCACCCGCCCGGTGTCCCGCAGGATGTGCCGCTTGGCGGCGTCGTCCGCCAGCCGGTTGTGCGCCACGGTGGCGTGGAAGGTGAGCCCATCGGTGAAGATCGCGACCGTGGGCACCGACGTGTCGTTGGTCTCCAGCACGAAGTCCGGGCGCGAGTTCTCGACGTTCACCTGCGGCGTCAGCGTCCACTGCCGCGGCTGCCCCGGGATCGTGAACCGCACGGAGTTGCCGAACGGGCCGGGGACCTCCTGGGTCGATGCGCCGATCTTCTTGAGCCGCTCCACGAACACCTTCCGGAAGCGCTGTTCGAGGTGGGACTCGGGATCCTCGGCCGGCGGGACCTCGGTGATCGTCCAAGCCGGCACGTCGTCGAGGCTGGAATCGTCAGGCCGGAACCCGAGCAGCGTGCGCAGGTGCCGCTCCGCCGACGCCCGAGATGCCCGTCGGACCTGGCCGGGCGCGATGAACGGGAGCAGGCAGCGGTGGCAGGCCAGACGAGGCTCGGTGCGGCACTCGCAGTCCCGCACCCGCTCCCACGCCGTCGCCAGCAGCGATCGCAGCACGTCAGACTGGACGAGCTCCGCCAGATAGCCCGTCCCACCGGGGACTGCGTCGTGCAGCAGGATCGCCTCGTGGTTGTCCGAGCCGTCGCTGAGCGTCGGGTCGACGACATGCTCCACCCGGATGTGGTCCGGATGCCCGCCCAGCTGCTCCCGCAGCCCGAGCAGCAGCGCGGCGGCCAGGCTGGGCGCGGCGAAGTCGTCTCCGATGGTCACCGCGCTGGGCAGCCGGAGCAGCAGGCCCTGCGTCCGTAGCGTCCGGGACAGCGCGACGGTGGTGGTGTGCTCGTCCGTCGACGTCCGGTACCGACACCACGGCCGGTGTTCGTGCGCCTTGTTCTGGCCCGCGTCCGTGTCCAGCTTCCCACAGCCCTCGCACACCCGGAACAGCGCGCCGGAGATGTCCTCACCGGCGATCGTGCGGGTGGCGCCGTGCCCGGCGGTTCCGAGGTTGACCCACCGGATCGTGAGCGCCTTCAGGTACGTGCAGCCGAGCCCGATGTCCTCAGCGAACCACCGGTCCCCGAAGTCCGCCGGGTCCACGTCCGCCGCCGTGACGACCTGGAAGTAGCGGTTGTCCCGCTGGTCGCGCCGGTCGGTGATCGTCGCCTCGTCGCGGCGGATCTCCGCGGTGACGTGCGACAGCTCGACGACCCCGAGCCGCTGCCCCATGTCGCCGACACCGCTGCTCCCGCACCGCGGGCACGTCGGCACAGACTTGGTCTTGCCCTCCGCGTCGACGTCCACGGCGTAGCCGCAGGCCGGGCAGAACACCCACGGTCGGATCGCCACCCCGTCCACCCCGAGGTCGACGGCGTCGATGGTGATCTCCAGCCCCCGTGCGTAGAAGCGGGCGCCGGGCGCGAACTCCCGGATGGCCTGCGCGGAGCCGCGCTGGATCCGGGCGTGGTCGGTCTGGAACTCCTTCGAGTCCGGGTTCATCCAGCTCAGCCCGACGTCGAGAGTGACGTTGTCGTCGAGCAACGTGTAGTTGGGCAGCAGCCCGTACTCCTCGAGCACCCCGATCCAGTACTCGCCCTGCAGATGCGCGAGCTGCCCGGAGGTGAGCTTGCGCGCGGTCTCGGCCGAGCGCTGCGCGCGGCGGTCGTCCTCGGTGGCGGCGGTGGACTGGGCCTGCGCGATGAGGGCGGGCAGGGCGTCGTCGATCGCCTTCTGCCGGTGCTTCAGCTCCTCCACGGTGCCCTGCCAGCGGCCGCTCGCCGCGTGCACCTGGGCGGCGAACGCGCTCGTCCCGGGCCCGTTCGGCGCGACCAGCCACGCCCGCAGCCCGCTGACGACGTCGTCCGGCAGCGCGCTGAACGCGCCGAGGAACCGGTCGAGATGCGCCGACGCATGCGTCTCGGCATGGCTGATCAGGTCGCCGAGGAACGTGCCGGGCTGACTGGATCCGATGGCGCTGCGGGCCCGACGCGGGTGGGGCCGGGTCTCGTCGCGGGCGAACTCGTCCGCGAGGTGCGCGGTGTATTGGCGGCGCAGGATCTCCTCGGCGCGCAGGTAGGTCGCGGGCGGCCGGACCTCGCCGTTGATCACCGAGAGCGGGTCGCCGAGCTTCGGCAGCTGCTCGCCGCGCCCGGTGATGAACGCGAGGTTGAGCGCGTTGCCGGTGAGCCGGCCCGCGCGGCCGACGCGCTGCAGGTAGGAGGCGACGGTGCGGGGGAGCGAGGCCAGGACGACGGCGGAGAGGTCGCCGATGTCGATGCCCATCTCCAGGGTCGGCGTGGCGACGAGGACGTTCGGCGCCGCCGGGCTGTTCTGCGCGCCCTTGAACCCGTTCTCGTAGTCCAGCCGGACCTCGTCCTCCAGCAGGCTCGTGTGCTCCCGCGCGACGACCCGCCGCATGTCCGGGGAGGCGTAGAGCCGCTGATAGAAGTTCTCCGCGAGTGGGCTCGCCTGCAGCCGCCCGGGGCAGGTCACGAGCATGCAGGGGGCGCCGGTGAGCTGCTCCATCGTGGTCGTCGACCCGGTGACCGGGGCCCGGCAGGTGCCGCAGATCAGCAGGTTCCGGCCCGCCGCGAGGTCCTCGGGCGCGGTCGGCCCCACGACGACGCCGCCCGCCGGGATGGCGAACACCGCGGCCCCGGAGGTGCTGGTGATCGAGGTGAGCACCCCGTCGCGGGTCAGCTGTTCGAGCAGCAGCCGGGCCAGCCGGCCGCCGTCGGTGGGGCTCACGTCGAGCACGCGGGAGGTCCACTGCGCGTACCAGGACTTGGGCGGGGTGACCGGCTCCAGGCCCTCGCCCGCGGGGTCCCCGCTCCCGCCGATCCGGGGGTAGCCAGGCGCCGGGCGGCCCTTGGGGAAGGCGGGCATCCCGTCGCCGCGCGGGCGGCCGCCGGAGACCCACCAGCGGTTGCCGTCCTCCTGGCGGTAGCGCTCGAACCACGGGTGCTCGACGGCGCCGAGCGACCGCATCCGGTCCAGCAGACCGCGCACCCACTGCAGCAGTACGACGTCCGGCTGCTCACCGTCCGCGGTGTCCGATCGGGTCTGCACGGCGACGCCGGCCAGCACCGTCCGCGCCGCCGCGATCATCTTCGGCGGCTGCCCGGCCTCGACGCCGACGGCCGCGGAGCCGGTGAGCTCCAGGGTGCGGCCGGTGCGGGAGTTGAGCCCGAACTCCAGCATCGCGTCGAGCGCGAGCCGCTTCTGGACCCGCGACCGCACGCTGATCGGGATCTGGCGGTACTTCTCCGCCGTCCAGAACGGGGTGAAGGACTCGCGATCCGCGCAGTCCGGCGCGAGGAGGCGGTAGCGCTTCGAGGCGTCGTCTCCTGCGCTGCGCATCACCTCGTCGACCAGGCCGTCGAGCGTGAGCGGACCGTCCGCGACGGCCTCGCGCAGCACCGCGCGCAAGGTCAGCGTGTGCGAGCGGGCCTGCACGAACCCGGCGCGGTGCGCGGCGTCCTGCACGGAGTCGGTGAAGACCAGCGCCTTCTTCTCCCCGGGCGCCACCTGCGCCGAGCCGAACAGGGTGGAGAGGGACACCGACAGCAGCGTCGCGATCGCGCTGCCCAGGAACCGGATCCCGTCCTCCTGCCCGCAGGCGGGGCAGGTGTCCTTGCGGGAGTCCTCGTCCGCCTCCTGCCCGGCGTGGGTGAGCACGGGCAGCACCCACCCGTCGCGCAGGTCGGGATCGTCCTCGGCCGGGGTGGCGGTGAGCAGCTCGCGGGTGCGGACCGAGAACCACGCCAGGCCGGACGCAGGCGCCTCACCACCGAACACGGCGGCGGCTTCCGTGGCCGCGGACATGAGCGGCCGGAAGCGACCTTCGCGGCTGGCGTGATCACGGCGGATGGAGTCGTCGTTCGCGGCGAGGCTCCCACCGACCGGCGCCAGCCCGACGCCCCAGCCGGACCGCCCGCACCGCCGGCAGTACAGCGCGGGGAACGACGGCCGGATGTCCTCGGCGTCGTGCACCCCGGTCGGCGGCCCGTCGTCTCCCCACCGGAACACGGCAGTCGGGTCCGCCGCGCGGTCGATGCGGGTCAGCTCGCGCACCCACAGGTGCGCCTCGACGGACAGCGCCTCCCGCCCCATCGCGGCCCGGACGTGCCCGAGCGCGGCGACGACGCGGGACAGCAGGCTCTCCCACGCCGGGTCGCGCCCGGTCGCGGCGAGGCTCGGCGTGGCCGTCGGCCCCACGACCCGCTCGACGAGTGCACTCAGGCTGAGTGCGTCCCCGGACTCGCGCGCTATGGCCGCGACGAGCGGATGCACCTGGCTCAGCCGCAGCAGCAGGTCCGCGCCCGCGGTCGCGAAGTCGCCGGGCTGCTTGCCGTACAGCAGCGCGAACACGGCCCGCGCGAGCTCGGCGCCGTCGGGATCCTCGCCGAGCAGGTCGAGCGCGGTGTTGACCTCGGCGACGCGCAGCTCGGGGATGGCGGTGGGGATGTAGCCCATCGCTGTGAGGACAGGGGCCGAACCCTCGGCCCACTCGTCGTGGGTGAGCCGTGACTCCGTGACCACCGCGTCCGGCCCGAACGGCTCCCCGAACACCGTCTCGGCGAACTCCAGCATGACGCCGGGATTGCCCTTGTCTCCCAACGTCGCGGAGGTGGCGACTGGGGTGATCCGGCCGAGCGGCCGCGCCCGGTCCTCATCGGACAGTCGGGGGTCGGTGTCGCTCCAGTAGCTCTTGAGCGTCATCCCGAGCCGCCGCAGCAGCATCGCGACGTCCGTGCCCTGCGCGCCGTCGTAGGTGTGAAACTCGTCGAGGACGAGGTACCGCAGGCTCGTCGCTGACGCGCGCCAGATGTTCCGGTCCGCGTGCCGCAGGAGGAGTTGGTCGAGCATCTTGTAGTTGGTGAGCAGGATGTCCGGCGGCTCGTCCTGGATGATCCCGCGGTCGGTGATCAGCCCGTCCTCGGTCACCATCGTGCGTGGGGTGTCGTTCTGCCCGGTGTAGAGCGCGGCGGTGACCGAGCGCAGCGCGGAGTTCTGGGTGATGAAGCTGGTGAGGCGCGCGGCCTGGTCGTTGGCCAGGGCGTTCATCGGGTAGAGGATCAGCGCCTTCGTCCCGGTCACGCCCTCCCGCTTCGCCCGCAGCACATGGTCGAGGAGCGGGTAGAGGAACGCCTCGGTCTTGCCGGACCCGGTGCCGGTGGTGACGAGCGTGGGCAACGGGCGCTCATTGGTGAGCGAAGAGAGCCGCGCGAACGCCGCCGCCTGATGCCCGTACGGCGTGTGCCCCTCGTACCACTCCAGGCTCTGCCGCCAGCCCTCGTCGGCTGGCCGGAACGGCAACCGCAGCCGCACGTACGGCCCCTTGAACATCCCGGACTCGGGATCGCCGAGGAAACGATCGAGGGCGTCGCGTGCGCCGGGATCGGTGAGGCCGAACGTCGTGGTCAGGTAGTCGACCAGGCTGTGCCGGATGCTCCCGGCCTGGATCGTGGGGAGGAGCTCACTCATGAACGCTCCGCAAGCCGCCGCTCGAACTCCGCATACGCGACCCGCATGTCGTGCTCACGGTCGAGCGTCTGGAACGGCAGTTCGTAGACGTAGGTGTTGCCAGCCTGGTTGGTGGCGGTCCGCTCCTCCTCTGAGATCCGCTCGCCCTTCTTCCGCCAGACGGTGAGCACGGAGTTCGGGACGAGGCGGCCGTTCGCGTCGTAGAAGTAAGTGTTGCGGTCGTAGCCATAGAGGACGGCGAACTGGGTGCGGTAGATGGTGCACAGTTCGTCGGCGGTGAGGCCGAGAGTGAGGGCAACGATCGCGTCGATCTCGAGTTGCGCCTGCCGACGGTCGGCTGCGATGCGAAGTGGGGTATCGACTGTCCAGGCCACGCGCACCGCGCCGAGCCGGGACCTACGCGGATGTGCCATGCCGCCTGTCCAGGTGTCACTGGGAAAGGCCAGACTCCAACATGCCGTCCATAGGTCGCCGTAAGCATCAGCGACGGCGTTGAGGCGGAGAGTGCGAAGCAGCAACTCTGGCTGAAGTGCCCCGTCCGCAACTAGTAGGCGACTTACGGTACTCGCTCGTATATTTGACTTCGGGACAACTCGAACTGCGAAGTCGTTAATGATGGAACTCAGAGACCCGCAGATGGCTACGAGTTGGCGCGCATCACCGTCAGGCATACCGGCCGAGTAGACGGCGTCGACGTGGGCGGGGCCGGGCGGTATTAGAGCGGGAATTAAGGTTCGCTCATTTGTGTTCACGCCCATGTTTCGCCAGGCGATGCGATAGTGGTCGCGGGCTGGAACGGGGCTCACTTCGTCGCCCCAATCTGTATACGCGCAGTCATACCTGTACCTGTCGCCGGTCGGCTTGTAGGCCGTAGTCGGTATTGAACCCCGTGGAAGCGTCTCAAGGTCGTTAGCTGACCAGTCGGTGTTATTGAGTAGTGTATGGTTTGGAATCTTATTTAGAGGCGTTGAAACGTAGATGTGGGGGCCTTGCAGGATAACATCATCCCAAGTGCTCGGCATGCCCCATCTTGTTTCGAAATACTTCTTCTTTCGATCGCCTGTCTCATGCCATCCTGCCGAGAAGAGGAGTCCTTGCTCGGCAACTCGTGGGGAGCCTGCAAGCTTCTTGAGGGCGGACGCTGACGCCTGGTTTACTGTGTAGATCATCCGAGACTGGTAGCGAGGCGTGGAGGAGTCCTCCAAGACGGAGTGCCATGTCGCAAGCACATCGGAATCGACGTGGGTGATTCGACCGGAATGCGGCCGCTGATCCCAACGGTCCTGATCGTCCTTCAAGCCAGGTTCGGGACCGGATCCATTGTGAACGAGTGAGCGCGTCACTGAATCTGGGTGATATAGTGAGACAGCATTGAGGAACTGCAAAGCCTCTCGCCGCGCACCGTAGATATTGACGCTATAGTGTCTCTGGTTTCCAATCTCAAATAGCTGGAGCTCGTTGCTGAACTCCCAATGGCGGCGTAGTCGATAATACGTCTCTTCGCGGAGCGGTCCGGCTTTGTTGTCAGTGAAATGGGTGTCGAGGTGAATCAGTCCGACGAAGCCGCGCCGCGAGTTCGATCGCCAAGTCTGCTCCATGAAGCATCGATACAGGTCAGGCTGAAACCCGCGCAGGTGTGGATAGAGTGCAGTTGAGCCAACAAAATGTGCAGTAGACGCGGTGTCGGTTGTGCCTTGCAGTAGTAGATCGACCATCCCTGTCTGGGACAGAGTGTCAGGGCGCTTCTTGTCGAGCAGGTCCTGGTTGGGCTTGAGGTTTAGCTTCCACCATGGGTCGCCCTCGGCGAGAAGGGCGTCGACATCAACTGCCGGCCGCACCCATGGCGGATTCCCGACTTGTAGATCAAAACCGCCGCCTGCGGCGAAGACCGTGGCGAAGTCGAGGTTCCAGTGGAAGAAGCCTTGCTGCTTGGCGACTCGCTGGCATACCACCAACCACGGATGCTCGAACAACAGCGCCTTGATCGGGCGAGCACCCGCGAAGTCCAGGGCCAGCTCCTCAGCCTCGCCCAGCTCTTCCCAGCTCGTCGCCTCGCCGAGCGAGATCTGGCCGGCTGTCCGAGCAGCGTTCTTCGTGTGCTCCTTGCCGAACTCTGGGTTGCGGCCGAGCAGCGCCTGGAGCCCCGCGATCCACTGATCCACAGTGGGCGGTTCGACTCGCGCACCGTCGACCGTGACCGCAGCGTCGGTGAGGGGCCAAAACCACAGCGCGGCCCAGGCGTCCATGACTCGCCGCAACCGCCGGTAAGCGCCGGACTCGTCGTCGAGCGCCTTCTCAATGTCCTTGCGCTGCACCGCGCCGCCCGCTGGCAACGAGCCCGCGCCCCACACCGGGATCGAGCGGCGGATCTGCTGCTCGGCGATGTGTAGGCGTCGGTAGCTGATCTGCCACAACGCTTCCACGCGGTTCGCTAGCTCGGCCAGGGCGGCGACCTGCGCTGTCGAGGGCTTGGTCTTCGTGGACCCGCGCCAAGACTTGAGCTTCTTGACCGCGTCCGGGACCAGGCTCGCGGCCTCTTTCGCATCGGCGGCCGCGCCCCAGCCGTCGGCGGGCAGGAGGAAGTGGTGGATGCCGTCGCCGAGGTCGGAGGCGATCCGGCCGGCCTCGATGTCCGCGGGCAGCGAGGTGAGCGGCAGATCCGTCGGGACCGCGGAGAGCCAGCTCTTGTCCGTGACCTGGCTGCGGCGGTACACCGCGCGGCGGGCGCCGATCAGGGAGTTGCCGCGCTTGAGGTGCAGGCCGAACCACGGGGCCGAGAGCCCGGAGACCATGGTGTCCAGCCACAGCGAGATCTCGGCGAGCTCGACCGCGGTGGCGTTGAGGTCCACGCCGTAGACGTTGTGCAGCGCCAGGTAGGCCTTGACCTCCTGCAACCGGCGCGGGTACTCGTCCGGGTCGATGCGCTCGCCCAGCTCCTCCTGGCGGCGCTTGAGGTACTGCTCGGCGAGCTGCCGCACTGCTTCGATGGCGAACGCGCCCGAGCCCAGCGCGGGCTCGCACACCGTGAGGCCGAGGATCTCCTCGGCGCTGGTGCGCGAACCGTCCTGGTCGAGCAGCTCTTCGAGGGCCTGCCCGACGGTGAACCGGGTCAGCACCTCGGGGGTGTAGTAGGAGGCGGACTGCTGGCGCTCCCGGCCCGCGAGCCGGAACACGAACGACCCGGCCTGGTGCAGGACCGGCTTCTTCTCGCCCGTCCGCGGATCCTCGGCCTTCACGAAGTCCGCGGCGGCGATGCCCTCGGACCGGCTCACCGGTACGACCCACGAGCCCTTGCTGCTGTCCCCGCCCTTCGCGACCTCGTAGAGATCGGTCTCGGCGAAGAAGCCGGTGTAGGACATCAGGCCCTCGTACACCGCGCCGAGCTGGTTGATGCCGAGCTCGGCGTAGGAGATGAAGCCGCGGTCCTTTCCGCTGCGCTCCTTGCTCAACAGGAGATGCGCGAGCACCTTCTGCAGCGCCGCGTTCCCCAGCCCGACGGCGTCGATGAACCGCGTGGCCTTGGGCAGGAAGAGGTCCGCGCGCAGGGCGTTGAAGTAAAGCCCGTCGGAGGGGCCGGCCCCGTCCTCGTCGTCGGCCTCGGACGTGACCACCGCGGGCGCGTGCCCGGTGTCGACCAGCCCGAACAGCACCGCCAGCGACTCGTAGAGGTGCGTGCCCGCCTGCGCCCGTGGGGTGGCGAGCTCGACCTGCACCAGCTCGCGGAGGCGGTCGAGGCTATAGCCGGCGTCGTACTCTGCGGCGCCCGCGGGCAGCACGCCCAGCTCGGGGGAGGCCTCGGCGTAGAGCAGGAACAGCACGCGGTAGAGGAACCGCAGGGACTGCTTGGCCAGCTCGTTGGCCTCCGCACCCGGCAGCGGGTCGAGACCCTGCGCCTTGCGCCGGGCCACCACCTCGTTCGCGATGATCTCGATGGAGAGCCGCACGCCCTCGCGGAGGTCCTTGGACACCCCGACGGTGTGCTTGACCGACTTCTCGAGGGTCTCCAGCCACCAGAGCTTCCCGGCGGCGTCCGGCGCGACGGACTCGGCGGACAGGCAGGTCAGCGCGCGGTCGATCTCCCCGCCGCGCTTGGTCTCGTTGCGCTCGCAGATGAGCTGCAGGTCCACGGCGAGGTAGCGGCCCTCGGCCCAGCGCTCCTGCTCGGCGAGGATGATCCACCGCCCGGCCAGGATCAGGGCGAGGTCCGGGGCGGCGGACTCGTCGACGAACAGCGCCGACACCAGCCGCGCGGCGGACGTGAACTCCGGCCCGTCCTCCTCCAGCGCGAGCGGCTCCAGCAGCGTGGGCTGGTCCTTCGCCAGGGCGTCCTCGTGCGTGACGGCGGGGCGGGCGAGCACCACGGCCAGCGGCGCCCGCTCGGTGATGCCCGCCGCGGAGATCCGCCACAGCGGCCCGGTCTCGGCGACCTGCAGGCCGTGCTGGCGTAGCTCCAGGACCTGCACGATCTCCGTGTAGACCTCGCGGGTGGCCTTGGCGACGGTCTCGTCGTCCTGCACCACGGCGGACTCGCGGTCGGCGAGCTCGGCCAGCGCGGCGAGGTCGACCTCCAGCTTCTGCCGGACCTTCGTGAACCGGGTGCGCGGGGTGGGGCGGTCGGCCTTCTCCTCGGCGTCCCACGTCTTGCGCCGCGCCAGGACCTCGGCGTGGAACGACTGGGAGGCGGCCTCGGAGCCGAAGTAGTGCTCGGAGATCCAGCTCTCGCCGACGAGGATCGCGTCCGACCCGCTCACTGCTGCGCTCCGTTCTCGGGGACCACGACCAGCAGCGGCCGCACCAGCTGCCGGTCCGGTCGCATCGCCTCCACCAGTTCCTTCTCCTGCGCCACCGTGACCCGGCGCTGCTTCATGCCCGCGTTCTGGGTGGCCTTCTCCGCCTCGGCGTCCCAGCGGTCGAGGCGCTGGGACCACGAGTCCACCCGGCGGGCGACGTCCGCTTCATTGGCGGCCACCAGCGGCCCCATCTGCGCCTGCGCCTTCTCGACGGCGGGAGGCACGAGCCGCTGCAGGTCCCCGACGTCTGGAACCCCACCGGGGTTGTCGCGCCTGCGGTCCCAGCCGACCGCCGCGAGCATCGCCGCCGCGGACTCGTGCGGGGTGAGCAGCGCGAGGTCCGGCATCGGGAACGCCACGCTCAACCAGGTCGCGGCCACGATCTCGCCTCCGCGGTTGGTGAGCGTGCCGAGCAGCAGCACCGTCGGGTCGTCGACCTCCCCGCGGACGGCGAAGATCTCGTTGCGCCCCAACGACGACAGCGCCCGGTCCGCGGCCCAGCCGAGGACGGGGTGCAGCGGGCTGAGGTAGTGGGCGTCCGGCCAGTTCGAGCCGGTCTCGTCCTTGAGAGCGGCGGCCAGCCGGTCCTTCCCGCGGGAGGTCGTCGTCGCCAACATGAGCTGCGAGGTGACCTTGCGGTCGGTGAGGTAGGTCTGGGGGAGGACCTCCAGACGTTGGGCGAGGTCGTCCGGCGGGACGAGGGACGCCGTGCCGAAGCCGGTATTCGGCCGCCACTCCACGCCGTCGTTCGAGACGGGGTTCGTGGGATCGGTGAACGCGGCGGCGAGGGCGGTGTCGAGGTAGGTGAAGTCGTCCTCGAAGAGGCCGGTGCCCGCGGTGGGCGGCGCGGCCGGGGTCGGCTCGGGCGCGGGGTCGGCGTTGCTGAGCTGGGCGAACAGGCTGGAGAGGTCGGTGCCGGCCTGGACCTGCGCGGGGGTGCGGACGACGTCGTCGAGAGACTTCTCCTGCGCCAGCACGCTGCGGATCTGCTCCTCCTCGGCCTTCACGTCGTAGGAGCCCATGAGGGAGGCGGCGTCGCCGAGGGCGGTGTGCGCCTCACTCTCCTTCTCCATGAGGCTGCGCAGGATGCGGACGTCCCCCGCGAAGCGCTCGCTCGCCGGATCGAGGAGCAGGGCGGTGATCCGCGGCGGGTGTTTCTGGCCGTAGCGGTCGATGCGGCCGTTGCGCTGCTCGATGCGGATCAGGCTCCACGGGATGTCGTAGTGCACCAGCTCGTGGCACTGGGCATGCAGGTTCACGCCCTCCGACGCGACGTCGCCGGTCACCAGGATCCGGACCTTCGCGCTCTCCTGCTTGAACTCCCGGACCACGCGCTGCTGCTCGTCGTCCGCCAGGCCGCCGTGCATGATCTCGACAGCGATCGGGTCGAGGCCGAGGTCCTTGGGGAGCTTTTCGGCGAGCCAACGCAGGGTCTTGACGCGCTCGGCGAACACCACGGCCCGCTTCGGGGAATTCTTGCCGACGCCAGTGCCCTTCAGTTGCTCGACGAGTGCCGTGTACTTCGCCGACGGCTGCGCGAGGGCGTCCTCGGTGAGATCCATGAGGCGCTGCAGTGCCGCGCGTTCGACGTCCGCATCCGGGCCAAGACGGTTCGTGCGCTCCTTGATCGACTCCTGCAGCGCCGCGGGGGAGGAGAGGAACGCCTTCGCCAGGGTCCAGGGGAACAGCGCGGAGTTCTTGCCGGAGTAGGGGCTCGCGCCTTTCTCGGGCCACAGCCACACGTCCTCGAGCTCGCGGGCGATCGCGTTCTCGGCGGGGTTCGCCGGCACCAGGACGTTGTGCGGGGGCTGCCGCTCGGCCCAGTCCGCCCCGACGACCGACTCCACCTCGGGGCTGTGCCGGTGGCGTCGGATGACGAGGTGCTCGATCTCCTTGGCGTTCAGCTCGCCGGACGGCGGCACCGCGGACGGGTCCAGCAGGCGGATGAGCTCGGCGAACGACTCGGCCTTGCCGTTGTGCGGGGTGGCGGAGGCGAGGATCAGTGCCTCGGCGTTGCGGGCCAGGATGCGGGCGAGCCGGTTGTTCTGCGTGGCGTTGTTGGCGAGGTTGTGGGACTCGTCGATCACGACGGCGTCCCAGCGCTGCGTCTTGAGGCTCGCGAGGTAGCGGTCCGACTTGAGCGTGTCGATGGAGATGATCACGCGCTTGAAGTAGGTGAACGGGTTGCGCGTGGCGGGCAGCTTCTGGCGCACCCGCTGGATGCCCGCGGAATCGAGGCGGACGAAGGGCAGCGCGAACCGCGTCCACATCTCGTGCTGCATCTGCTCCAGCACGTGCCGCGGGGTGACGATCAGGATCCGCTCGCCCCGCCCGCGTCGGACCAGCTCGGAGAGGATCATGCCGATCTCGAGGGTCTTGCCCAGCCCGACCGCGTCCGCCAGCAGGATGCGGGGCCGGAGGTTCTCCGGGTCCAAGGCTCGTCGGACGGCGGATTGCTGGTAGCTGAGCGCGTCCGCCAGACCCTGCGTCGCGACGGTCAGGGAGCGGTCGCCGAGCGGGATCGGGGTCTTGCGGAAGGTGGACTCCACCCACAGCCGCGCGGTGCGGTAGTGCGGGCTCGCGTCCGCGACGACCCGTGCCTGCGCGGGGTCGAGGGGCTCGATCGAGTCGAGGCTCGCGTAGAAGCTGGCGGTGGTGTCCCGCACCAGCTCGGTGAGCCCGCGGACGTGGACCAGGAGCCCGTCCGCGGTCTGCTCGGTGGACTGGACGAACCAGTCCTCGTCCCGCACGACCACCACGGAACCGGGCGCGAGCGCCTGCTGGACCTGGGACTCACTGGTCGCTGTGATGGCGGCTCCCCCTTCGTGCGGAGAGACTTCTGGCGGGATACACCACCGAGCCCCCCAATATCGTGCGTGTCCAACTTAGTGGGGTCGTCACGTGATGCTCACGGGGGCTCACGATCGGGTGAACTCCACTCGTCGAGCGGAGTGACTTCCCCAGCTCCGGGCCGAGTTCTGGAGGAATGGGGGGAAGCGGACATCGCTGCGGGGCCAGGAACAAGGAGGCCCCGGGGTACTGCCGAAGACGGGTGGTCGAGTCCTGGGACCGGTGCTACCAGCACCAGACCGCATGGTCGTGGGGAGTCGGCTGGTATCGGACGAGGCAGGCCGAGCGACGGCGTCAGCGCGCGGCCATGGCTCGCATTCCGCGACCGAGGGGGCCCGTTCCGGCCGGTCGGCTGACAGAACGGCAGAAGGCGGAGATCGCTCGTTCCGTGCTGACCGTCGGCTGGCAGCGGACGGTCGCCGACCAGCTCGCCACGGCGCTGAACGACGACGTATGGCGGTCCGCCCCGCGGTGGCGGGTCGGCCGAGTCGACTGTTCTGCCCTCGCCGACCTCGCGGACCAGGTGGACGACGCGAAGAATGCCGTGCACGACGCCGTCGGGACGGTGGCGGCACGAGCGGCGAAGCGCCTAGGCCGCGGCTCGCTCGAACGGGAGATTCTGGCGGCGTTCGCGCGACGAATCCCACTGCCCGGGGACGAGCAGGCGGACGCGGTCGTGCACGGGCTGCGTGTGACGGGCGTCTTCGTGTGCCTCGTCGGGAACGGTGACGTCCTCTCGTGCCCGTGCTTCCGGGCGTTGGCGAAGGACCGGACGAAAGAGGAGCTCACCGAGCTGCTGGAGCGGCGGCTAGACGAGATCGTGGCCGAATACCGAACCCGGTGGCAGCAGCCATGATCCGAGCTCTGCGAAGATCGAGGGATCGGTGATCGTCTGAGGGGGAGCTGATGGCGGACGCTCAGGCCACGGTGGCGGCCGCTCGCGACTTGGCCGCGCGCGGCACCGCCCTGCTCGGTCGGGCCGAAGAGCTTCGCGCTCGTGCCTCACACCAGTTGGACGCCCTGAAGGCGGACGAGGTTCAGCGGCGGCTCCAGGCCATGCCGGTGTCCGTGCTGAAGGAGGCGGCCGGCCGGGGCGTCCGATGGGCCGCGATCGAGCAGGCCGGGCTGCGCAGCGTCGCCGACGTGCAGAGCATGCGCCTCCTCGTCGGGGTGCCCGGCGTGGGGGAGCGGTCCGCGGAGCAGGTGACGCGCGCCGCGCGGGCCGCGGCGGTCGCGGTCCGGGCCGAGACCCGGTTCCGGTTCGATCCTGACCGCGCCACGCGGGCACAGGCCGAGCTCCTGGCCACCGTCGCCGCGTTGAGGGCCGCCGAGGAGGCGCAGACGCTCCGGCCGCACCTGGATCGGCTGCTGGACCGCACCGAGCCGCTCGCCGACCAGGCCGCGCTGCTCGGCAGCTGGTGGAAGCGGAACCTGGCCGGGCGGCGGCGGCGCGCCGAGGCCCAGCGTGCGCTCGACGACCTGGCGGGCCTCCTCGCCGAACCCTCGACGAGCGCGGTGGTCGCGGGCATCGCGGAGCACGAGCAGCGTGTGGATCCAGGCGCCTACCGGCAGCGGCAGCTGTGGGCGGACTACGGGCGGGACGCCGCGGCCGTCAACGCGCTGCTGTCCACGATGGACGACCGCGTGGACGAGGCGTCTGCGCAGGGGTTCGTGCCGGACGAGCTGCGGCAGCGGATCGTCGCCGTGCCGCTGGACACCTCGCTCCTGCGTGCGACCCTGCGCGGCTACCAGCAGTTCGGCGCCCAGTACGCCCTGCATCAGCAGCGGTCGATGCTCGGTGACGAGATGGGCCTCGGCAAGACGCTGCAGGCCCTGGCGACGATGTGTCACCTCGCCGCGAACGGGCAGCGCCAGTTCCTGGTCGTCTGCCCGGCCAGCGTGCTGGTCAACTGGCTCAAGGAGACCGAGCGGTTCACGACGCTGTCCGCGTACGTGCTGCACGGGCCCGAGCGGGAAGACGCGGGTGCCCGCTGGCTGCGGGACGGCGGGATCGGAGTGACGACGTTCGGCACCCTGGCGCGGCTGCCCGAGGCGGTGCGGGACGCCGAGACCGCCCTCCTCGTGGTCGACGAGGCGCACTACGCGAAGAACCCCGCCGCGGCACGTACCCGGGCGATCGCCGCCGCTGCGGGCCGCGCCCAGCGCGCCCTGTTCCTCACCGGCACCCCGATGGAGAACCGGGTCGAGGAGTTCCGGGCGCTCGTCGGGCACCTGCAGCCGCGGCTCGCCGCACGGATCGACGCCCGGGACGCGCTCGCCGGCGCCACGGCCTTCCGCCGCGCGGTCGCGGACGTCTACCTCCGACGCAACCAGGACGACGTCCTCGACGAGCTGCCGGAGCGCATCGAGACCGAGGCGTGGGTGCAGCTGACCGCGGACGACGCGGCGCGCTACCGGGCGGCGGTCGCCGCGGGCAACGTGATGGCGATGCGACGGGCTGCCCTGGAGTCGGCCCACTCAGCGAAACTCGAGCGGATCAAGGAGATCGTGGCCGAGGCGGCGGACGACGGGATGAAGGTCCTCGTTTTCAGCACGTTCCTCCCGGTGCTGGACCTACTGGCCCGGGAGCTGCCCGCGGTGTGCGGCCGCATCGACGGCTCGGTTGCGCCTGCAGCGCGCCAGGAGCTCGTTCAGGACTTCGCCGACCGCGCGGACCACGCCGTCCTGCTCAGCCAGATCGAGGCCGGCGGGGTGGGCCTGAACATCCAGGCCGCGTCCGTCGTCGTTCTGGCAGAGCCGCACTGGAAGCCGAGCGTGGAGGAGCAGGCGATCGCGCGCGCCCACCGGATGGGCCAGGTCCGGCCCGTCCATGTACACCGCGTCCTGGCCAAGGACTCCATCGACGAGCGGATCGTCGAGATCCAGCAGGGCAAGACCCAGCTGTTCGACGCCTTCGCTCGGCGCAGCGAGGCCAAGGAGCGCGACGATCGTGCGATCGACCCCGGCTCAGTGGAACGGCAGGTCGTAGCCGCTGAGCGCGAGCGTCTGAGGCTGTAGATGGTGACCGGTAGTCGTCCGGTCGATCAGGTCCGCCAAGAGAGCCTCCGCTTCATCGAGCGGGCGAGGCCGCTCAGCGTGGCCATCTCCGCAAGCGAACGTCCTTCAGGGGAGGGCGGCCGCCGAATGGGCACGCAGTATGACCCGGAGCCCCCGTTCGACGCCGGCACCCGGACACGGCGCCCCCGGAGGTGCTGGCCCGAGTGCGGGAGGCCCAGGGGGACCTCACCGCGCGCCGGGCCGCGGAGCGTCTCGGTGTCCGGCCCGTCCCGGCGGCCGGGGCTGAACCGCGCCCGGTCGCGGAAACCCGCTGGCCGCCATCCGCGGCCCGCACTACCGTTCTCGTAGCCGTGCACCGAACCGAGGAGGTGGGACCCGTGACCGCAGCAGACAGCCGGGTGCCCCCCTCCGGGGACACGGCCGGGCGGTAGGTCGCCCGGGAGCGCCCTCTCCCGAAGGGCACGACCATGCGACTTCTCACCGAACAGCGCCACGACGACCTGGTCGAGACGGCGTTCTCCCTCGACGACGACCCCGGCATCCTCTGGACGCCGACCACCCCGGCCGCAGCGACCACCCCGTCCCGCTGGTCCTCCTTGGCCACCCCGGCGGCCTGAGCCGGACGCACCCCCGGCTGCTCGCCCCGGCCCGATCCTGCGTGGCGGCCGGATTCGCCGCGGCGACCCTCGAACTGCCGGGAACCGGTGAGCGGCCCCGCCACCCCGACGCCGACCGGGCCCGGGTCGACCTGCGACGCGCGGTACGGGCCGGTGTGCCGGTGCCCGACGACGTCGTCGACCGGCTCGTCCTCCCGTTGGTCGAGCAGGCGGCCCCGGAGTGGCGGGCCGCGCTGGACGCGCTGCTCGCCCGGCCGGACCTGTGCGGGCCGGTCGCCTGGTCGGGCGGGATCATCTCGCTCGGCGTCCGGATGGCCGTGGTCGAGCCGCGCATCGCGGCCGCGGTCCTGTTCGCCGGGAGCTACGTGACCCGCGCGATCGTCGAGGAGGCCCGGACGGTCACCGTCCCGCTGCTGGTGCTGCTGCAGTGGGACGACGAGGGCAACGACCGGCAGCAGGCACTAGGCCTGTTCGACGCCCTCGGCAGCCGCGAGAGGACGCTGCACGCCAACACCGGTGGGCACACCGGCGTCCCCGCCTTCGAGGGCGACGACGCCGCCCGGTTCCTCACCCGGCACCTGAGACCCGGCGCCTGAGGTGAGTGGTCAGCCGACCTCGCTCGGGACCGGCCGCGGGAACCGACGGGCCGACACCCGGCACAACCTGGTGCTCTGCCCCGACGTGTCGGTGCTCGCCGTCGTACCGGGCCGCGGCGACGTCGTCCGGCTCACCGGCACCGCCCGGGTCGACGTGGACCCGGGGCTGCTCGCGACGATGGCACTGCGCGACACGGCGCCCGACGCGGCCGTCGTGCTGGGAAGCCGGGAGCGCCGAGCTCGTGCGGTGCCCCGGCCCCGCACCGGAACCGGTGCGGCTGGCCGTGCGCGGCTGGCTGTCGTTCCTCGTCGCCGTCTGCCTGGACTGGCTGGAGAACCCCGTCCTGGACCGGACCGCGGTCCGCGAGCTCTGTGCGGACACGCTGACCGGGGCGCTCGGTGCGAGCGGCCACGGGGCGCCGCCCACCGCGCCGGACCCGGACCTCCGCGCCGCGCCCCCCGACTAGTACGTGCCGGGTCAGCCGGCCCGGGGGATCCCCAGGATCCGGCGGCGCAGCGCGTCCCGGTCGCCCTCGGCCGGTGCGGTCCCGTCGACGAAGTCCCGCAGCAGCCCCACGAACCGGTCCGGCTGCTCGGCGTGCGGGAAGTGTCCCGCGCCGTCGAACACCTCCAGCCGGCTGTCGGGCAGCCGGTCGTGCGCGGCGAGGGTGTGGGCGAGCGGGATGACCCGGTCGCGGTTCCCCCCGACCAGGAGCACGGGCACCTCCTCGAGCAGGTGCAGGCGCTGCGCCCCGTCGAGGCGCTGGCCGGACGGCTCCAGCGCACCCCGCGCGGTCTGGACGAACGCGCCGCGGGTGCCGCGGTCGGCGAAGGTCTCCAGTGCGGTGTGCACACCGTCGATGTCCGAGCGCGGTGCGGCGCCGACCCGGTGGGCCAGCCGGTGCGCGGCGCGGCGCATCCACGGCGGGGTCAGCGACGCCGCCGAGCGGAGCACCAGCTCGGTGCCCGGCAGGCTCGCCGCTCGCAGCGCGAGGGTCAGGTCGTGGCCGAGACCGCCGGAGGACACGAGCACGACCCGCTCGGTGAACTCGGGGAACTGGTGCGCGAACTGCATCGCGATGCCGCCGCCGAACGAGTGCCCCACGATCGTCGCCCGCTCGACGTCGAGCGCGGCCAGCAGGTCCCGCAGCCCGGTCGCGTAGCCGCCGAGGGAGTAGTCGCCGCTGCGCGGGGCCTCGCTGGCGCCGTGGCCAAGCAGGTCCGGCGCGATCACGTGCAGCCCGCCGCCCAGCGCGTCGAACACCGGGGCCCACGTGCGTGAGCTCGCGGCGAGACCGTGCACGAGCAGGACCGTCGGGCCCTCGCCGCGGCCGGTCTCGCGGTAGCTCACACGCTGTCCGTGCAGCAGGATCTCGCGCTCCTGGGGGGACTGGTCCACCACTGGGCACCTCCGTACGTCGACGTCTCCATGATCCCCTCCGGACGGGCCCTCGGCGGTGGGGTCCGCCGGTGTCCTGGAGGCGTCGGCGAGGGGGGTTGTCAGGGGGTGGCCGCGCCGTCGAAGGACACCCCGGCCCGCTGCTGCGACAGGTCCCACACCCGGCGGGCGGCGTCGGCGTCGCGCAGTGGGCGGTAGAGCTCCTGCTCGGCGGGTGGTCCGCCCACCCGGCCCGGACCCTTCGGCCCGTAGAACACGGCGTGCCCGGCGTCCGGTGCGGTCGCGGCGAGCAGCGCGGGCAGCCCCGCCGAGTCGGCGGTCCCGACCAGCAGACCGGCCCGGGACAGCGCCCCGATCACCCGTCGCCCGGCGGACCGCCGTTCCCGGCCGAGATCGGGCCGGGCGTTCAGGAGGTTGGTCGGCGCGACGCCCGGGTGCGACAGGTTCGCGGTGACGCCCCAGCCCGCGGCGCGGCTGCGCCGGTCCAGCTCCAGGCCGAACAGCCCGAACGCGATCTTCGAGTGCCGGTAGGCGGCCATGCCGTCGTAGGAGCGCTCGGAGTCCGGGTCGTCCCACAGGACCGTGCCGCGGGCCGCGGCAACGCTGATCTGGCAGACCACCCGGGCGTGGCCCTCGCGCAGCAGCGGCAGCAGGTGCGCGACGAGCGCGACGTGGCCGAGGTGGTTCGTGCCGAACTGCAGCTCGAACCCGTCGGCGGTGGTGCGCCGCTCCGGCGGGGTCATCACGCCGGCGTTGTTGATCAGCAGGTGGACGGGGCGTCCCTCCGCGCGCAGGGTCTCCCCGAGCGCGGCGACCGAGGACAGCGAGGACAGGTCGAGCTCGCGCAGCGAGACGGCGGCACCGGGGTGCCGGTCGCGGATCCGGTCGGCGGCGGCGGCGCCCTTCGCGGCGTTGCGGACGGGCAGCACGACCTCGGCACCGGCGGCGGCGAGCCGGTCGGCGATGCCGAGCCCGACGCCGTCGCTGCCGCCGGTGACGACGGCGCGGCGCCCGGTCAGGTCGGGGAGGGTGAGGTCAGGGGTGCGTGGCATGGGGTCCAGCCTGGCCGGGTCGCGGCGCGGTATCCACGGATCGTCGATCCGTGGTTGCGGGCGCGGCGCGCGCGGTAGGACCGTCGGGAAGCCGCGGTCGCTGTCGGTGGCCGGGGACCGCGCGACACCGCGCTGCGGCCCCGGCCGTTCGCAGCCGCGAACGTCGGCAGACCTCCTCCGGGGTGCTGCGCGGACCCGCCGTACCCCGTTGTCACCTGCGGCAACACCTGTGGCGACAGGAGTCACACGTTAGGTGTGTGATCATGTCCCCCGATCGACGTGATACCGGCAACGTCGGTTGCAGAGGGTCCCTGCCTCGGTAGCGTTCGGACCGTGTCCACTCCGATCAGCCCGCGCAGTCGTCGTCGCGTCCTGCTCCCCGTCGCGAGGACGGCGACGTCGCTGTTCGTCGTCGGCGCGGTCGCCACGGCCGGGTGCGTGGGCGCGGTGGGGGCCACGGCGACGCCGGTCGCACACGCCGCCTCCACGTCGGTCCCGGCGGCGGGCCTGTCCGTCGCGGCGACGGTGACCATCGACGGCACGCAGTACCCGAACCCGCTGCGCCTGCTCGACGGCACCGGGGTCACCGACGTGGCCCGGTGGGAGGGCACCCGGCGCGCGGAGCTGCTCACGGCATTCCGCGAGAACGTCTACGGGCAGCCGTTGCCCAGGCCGACGAAGCAGACCGCCGACGTGCAGACCACCGAGGACGGCGACGTGGTCAGCAAGAAGGTCACGATCGGCATCACCGGTCCGGAGGGCACCGGGTCCTTCCCACTGCGGCTGTTCGTGCCGAAGGGCCAGACCCCGCGCGGCACCTTCCTGATGATCGACCACCGAGGCTCGGTCTCCGACGACCCGGGGCAGTCCTCGGACTACGCACCGGTCTCGACGATCACGAAGGCCGGGTACGCCTTCGCCCAGATCGACGCCAACGACATCGCCCCGGACGACAGCGGCAGCTACCGCAGCAAGATGATCAACCTGTTCCACCCGTCCGGGAGCGACCTGCCCGACGACGCCGGCCGGGCCGTCGCCGCCTGGGCCTGGGGCGCGAGCCGGGCGATGGACTATCTCCAGACCGACAAGGACATCGACCCGTCGAAGATCGCGGTCATCGGGCACTCCCGCAGCGGCAAGGCCGCGCTCTGGGCCGGCGCCCAGGACCCGCGCTTCGCCGCGGTCATCTCCAACAACTCGGGGTCGACCGGCGCGAAGCTCGCCCGCCGCGGCGACGGGGGAGTGGGCGCCGAGACGGTGTCGCGGGTCAACAGCTCCTTCCCGTACTGGTTCCCGAAGACCTACCAGGCCTACGGGGACAAGGTCGACGAGCTGCCCGTCGACCAGCACGAGCTGATGGGGCTGGTCGCGCCGCGCAGGCTGGTGATCGCCAGCGCCAGCGACGACTCCAACGCCGACCCGGAGGGCGAGTTCCTCGCCTACGAGGCGGCGAGCGAGATCTACGACCTGTACGGCCTCGGCGACAACGGACTGGGCACGACGGGCTGGAAGCCCGCCACCGACACGGCCTTCTCCGGGCCGGCGATGAGCTACCACCTGCGTTCCGGTGGGCACGGCCTCAAGGCGGCCGACTGGAACATCTACCTGAAGGGCGATCTGTTCACGCAGGCGTCGCCGCGCTGACCGCCCATGATTGGTACGCCCGTACGTGAATGTCGTTTCAGGCGATCTTCCTGGAATGCACACGTCGAGCGTTTGACGTCCCGGAGAAGTGTGTCGCCGTCCCCGGAGGCGGGGACGGTCGGTCCGCGATCCCGCGGTCCCGCAGGTGGAGCGCACGCCGGCGGTGTCCGCGCCCCGTTTCCGATGCGATTCCGGTGCATTCTTCAGAGTTACCGGAAAACGGGTCCGTGCGCTGTCGGATTCGGTGTCCCGGGCTCGGTGGTTGTCGTCGCGATAACGACGGACATTCCGCGGGAAGACAGGCGGAGAATGCGCGCGGACGGTGGTTTCCTGCGCGACGGGTGGTCCCGCGTCGTGGCGATCGGGTTCCACGACGTGGGACGGTGCCCGACTCGCCGTCCGGTGTCGGTGCGTTTCCGTGAGGTGCCGTCGCTGCTCACGGGCTCGGACTGACTCGTAGATGTGGCACTCGTCACATACTCGACCGACTAATTGCGATGCGCAATGCAATGTTGCGTAGCGGAAGAATGCACCGGAATGCGTCCGACCTGCGCCGATGTGTTTTCCGTGAGGATCGGGCCGGACGGGACGTCGCGATCCGCTCACCGACCGTCGCGCGCAATTCCGTGTTGCTCGGCGCAATGGCGGCGGGCGCAATGGATTCGTAACCGGAGAACCGCGATGCTGTGGTTACCGTGCGACCCACCACCGAACCGCACCGGCCGCCTGCACACCACGCGGGGAGCGGCCGTCCCGGACAGACAGGACTCTGATGCGATCACCTCGAGTCGCGGCGCTGCTCGCGCTCTCCCTGACCTCCGCGCTGGTGCTCAGCGCCTGTGGCGGCGGGGGAGGCGGCACCACGGGCGACGCCCAGGGCGCCCCCACGATCTCGGTCTACGGCACCGAGCCGGAGAACGCCCTGCTGCCGGGTAACACCCGTGAGGTCGGCGGTAGCAAGATCCTGGATGCGCTGTGGTCCGGCCTGGTCGACTACAACCAGCAGGGCGAGCCGGAGAACAAGGTCGCCGAGTCCATCGAGTCCCCCGACTCGCAGAACTGGACGATCCGCCTGAAGGAGGGCTGGACCTTCCACGACGGCACGCCCGTCACGGCGAAGAGCTTCGTCGACGCGTGGAACTACGTGGCCCTGAAGACCAACGCGCAGTCCAGCTCGGAGTTCTTCTCCAACATCGCCGGGTTCGACCAGGTCAACCCGGACGAGGGTGAGCCCACGGCGCAGGCGATGTCAGGTCTGCAGGTCGTCGACGACCGTACCTTCACCGTCGCGCTGACCGCGCCGTCGCCGATCTTCGTGAACACCCTCGGCGACGTGGCGTTCTACCCGATGCCCGAGTCGTTCTTCGCCGACCCGGCCGCGTTCGAGGCGAACCCCGTCGGCAACGGCCCGTTCCGCTTCGAGGCCCGCGTCCCCGATCAGAACGTGACCGTGACCCGCTACGAGCAGTGGGGCGGCGAGCAGCCGGTCTCCGTCGGCGGCGTCGAGTTCCGCTTCTACGCCGACAGCGAGGCCGCCTACCAGGACGTCGTCAGCGGCAACCTGGACTTCCTCGAGTCGATCCCGGGCTCGTTCCTGATCGACAACCTGTACCAGCAGGACCTGGCCGACCGGAACGGCAACCAGCCCTACGCCGGCATCAACACGATGACCTTCCCGATCTACGACCAGCGCTACGCCGACCCGCAGCTGCGGCAGGCGATCTCCATGGCCGTCGACCGGCAGGCGATCATCGACAACGTCTACAACGGACTCGTCCAGCCGGCCACCGGGTTCATCCCGGAGGGCGTGCCCGGCAAGGTCGACGACCAGTGCGGCGAGCTGTGCACCTTCTCCCCGGAGCGGGCCAAGCAGCAGTTCGACGCCTCCGGCTTCACCGGCCCGATCGAGCTGATCTCGAACGTCGACTCGGCGATCAACCGCGAATGGATGCAGGCCGCCTGCGTCAGCATCAGCAACACCCTCGGCGTGCCCTGCAACTTCGTCCCGGTCCCGACCTTCTCGGAGTTCCTGGACCAGCGCCGGGCCGAGAACCTGACCGGGATCTTCCGCTCCGGCTGGGTCGCCTCGACCCCGACGATGGAGTACGTGCTGCGCCCGCAGTACACGACGGGAGCGGCGAACAACAACAGCGGCTACACCAACCCGCGCTTCGACGCCCTGGTGAACCAGGGTTCGACCGCGGCCACCGCCGAGGAGGCCTACGCGCTGTGGGCCGAGGCCGAGCGCGTCCTCATCCAGGACATGCCCGCCGTCGCGATCAACGACCAGTCCGCGCAGTTCGGCTGGTCGCCGCGTCTGCAGAACGTCGAGCTGACCTACGGTCGTGAGCTGGACCTGGAGAGCGTGACCGTCCAGGAGTGACGCCGTCCCACCACCACACCGGCGGCCGGGCGACCCCCGGCCGCCGGTGCACGTGCCCGGCGCGAACCGCCGGACCCCGAACCCGGAGGTGACCCGTGGGGCGCTATGTCCTGCGACGACTCCTGCAACTCGTGCCGGTGTTCCTCGGCACCACGTTCCTCATCTACTTCATGGTCTGGGCGCTGCCCGGCGACCCGCTCGCCGGCAAGTGCGGTGACCAGGCCTGCCCGCCCGCGTTCATCGAGCGCATGCGCGAGGAGTACGGGCTCGACCAGTCGATCTTCGTCCAGTACGTCACGTACCTGGGCAACCTGCTGCAGGGCGACTTCGGCGAGAACTTCCGCGGCCAGGAGGTCGCGACGCTGATCGCGAACGCCTACCCGGTCACGATCAAGCTCGCGGTCGTCGCGCTGGTCATCCAGGCGATCATCGGCCTGACCGCGGGCGTGCTCACCGGGCTGCGGCCCGGCGGGTTCCTCGACAACGTCGTGCTCACCGCGACGCTGTTCCTGGTCGCCGTGCCGGTCTTCGTGACCGGCTACGTGCTGCAGTCGGTCCTCGGGCTGCGGCTGGGCCTGATCCCGCCGACGGTCCCGGCGGACCCGGGGTTCCTGGACCTCGTCGTGCCCGGCTACGTGCTCGGCAGCCTGTCGCTGGCCTACGTGGCCCGGCTGACCCGGACGTCGATCGCGGAGAACCTGCGGGCCGACTACGTCCGTACGGCGACCGCGAAGGGCCTGACCCGGCGTCGCGTCGTCGGGGTCCACCTGACCCGCAACTCGGCGATCCCGGTGATCACCTTCCTCGGCGCGGACTTCGGCACGCTCATGGGCGGAGCGATCGTCACCGAGGGCATCTTCAACATCCGCGGGATCGGTGGGCTCATCTTCGGCTCCATCCAACGGCTCGACGGGGTGGTCGTCACCGGCGTCGTCGTCCTGCTGGTGATCGTCTACCTGCTCGCGAATCTCGTCGTGGACGTCACCTACGCGCTGCTCGACCCGAGGATCCGCCTTGACTGACCCCACCACCGCCACCGCCGACAAGCCCGTCGCCGCCGCCGGCCGCGCCGAGGCGACGGCCCGCACCCGCAGCCTCAGCGGCGACGCCTGGCACGACCTGCGTCGTCGCCCGCTGTTCCTCGTCGCGGCGGGCCTCATCACGTTCCTGCTGGTCATGGCCGCGTTCCCGCAGCTGTTCACCTCGGTCGACCCCACCCTCGGTGACCTGTCCCGGGCCCGCGAGGACCCGTCGGCCCAGGCCTGGTTCGGCTACGACCACCTCGGCCGTGACGTCTACGCGCGCACCGTCTACGGGACCCGCGTCTCGATCGTCGTCGGGGTGCTGGCGACGACGGCGGTCGTGGGAGTCGGCGCCGTCATGGGCCTGATCGCCGGGTTCGCCGGCGGCTGGGTCGACTCGCTGCTCGCCCGCGTCGCCGACGTCTTCTTCGGCGTGCCGTTCATCCTCGGCGCGATCGTCGTGCTCTCCACCTTCCGGGCGTCGGTCGGGCAGAGCGTGATCGGCATCAGCGGCCTGGTGATCGGCACGATCGGGCTGCTGTCCTGGCCGATCGTCATGCGGATCATGCGGTCCGCCGCGATCGCCGCCCGCAACCAGGACTACGTCAAGGCCGCCCGCGCGCTCGGTGCGAGCCCGTGGCGGATCATCCGGCGGCACATGCTGCCCAACACCATCGCCCCGGTGATGGTGTACGCGACGATCGCGCTCGGTGCGTTCATCGGGGCCGAGGCCACGCTGTCGTTCCTCGGCGTCGGCCTGCGCGACCCCGTCGTCTCGTGGGGCGTGATGATCAGCGAGGCGCAGAGCTATCTGCGGACCTCGCCGCACCTGCTCCTGTTCCCCGGCGCGTTCCTCGTCGTCACCGTGCTGGCCTTCGTGCTGCTCGGCGACGCCGTGCGCGACGCGTTCGACCCGAAGGGCCGGTCATGACCCCGCTGCTCGAGGTGGAGGACCTGCACGTCGAGTTCGGCACCCGCGACGGCGTCGCCCGGGTGCTGAACGGCGTCGGCTACCAGGTGCACGCGGGGGAGACCCTCGCCGTCCTGGGGGAGTCGGGGTCGGGCAAGTCGGTCACCGCGAACACGGTGATGGGCATCCTGCCGACCCCGCCCGCGACCGTCACGGCGGGCTCGGTCCGCTACCGCGGCGAGGAGCTGCTCACCGCGACCGAGGAACGGCGCCGCGAGCTGCGCGGCGAGAACGTCGCGATGATCTTCCAGGACGCGCTGTCGGCGCTGAACCCGGTGTTCACCGTCGGGTTCCAGATCGGGGAGCAGCTGCGGACCCGGCGCGGGATGAGCAAGCGCGACGCGCGGGCCCGCGCCGTCGAGCTGCTCGACCTCGTCGGGATCCCCGGGGCGGCGCAGCGGGTCACGAACTTCCCGCACGAGTTCTCCGGCGGGATGCGCCAGCGCGTCATGATCGCGATGTCGCTGGCGCTCGACCCGGACGTGCTCATCGCCGACGAGCCGACGACCGCGCTCGACGTCACCGTGCAGGCCCAGATCATGGATCTGCTCGCCGAGATCCAGCGCGAACGGGAGATGGGGCTGGTCCTCATCACCCACGACCTCGGCGTCGTCGCGGAGGTCGCCGACCGGATCGCGGTGATGTACGCGGGCCGCATCGTCGAGCAGGGCGACGTGCACCAGCTCTTCGCGAACCCGGCCCACCCCTACACCGAGGCGCTGCTCGCGTCGATCCCGCGGCTCGACAGCAAGGGCACCGAGCTGCGGGCGATCACCGGGCTCCCGCCGACGCTCACCGCCATCCCCGACGGCTGCCCGTTCCACCCGCGCTGCCCGCGCGCGGTGGAGCGCTGCCTCGGGACCGACCCGCCGCTGATCCCGCTGCCCGGAGCGCGGGCGTCGGCGTGCCTGTTCGCGGAGGACCTCGTATGAGCGAGCCCGTTCTCGAGGTCGACGACCTCGTCAAGCACTTCCCGGTGAAGGTCGGTGCGGTCGTCAAGCGCACCGTCGGCCACGTGCGCGCCGTCGACGGCGTCTCGTTCGCGCTGAACAAGGGCGAGACGCTGGGCATCGTCGGCGAGTCCGGCTGCGGGAAGTCGACCCTGGCCCAGGTGCTGATGCGGCTGGAACCGCCGACGTCGGGCTCGGTGCGCTTCCACGGCGAGGACATCTTCGCCCGCCGCGGGGCGGAGCTGCGGGCGCTGCGCCGGCAGATGCAGATCGTGCTGCAGGACCCGTACACCTCGCTGAACCCGCGGATGACGGTCGCCGACATCGTCGGGGAGCCGTTCGAGATCCACCCCGAGGTCGCGCCGAAGGGGGAGCGACGGGCGAAGGTGCAGGAGCTGCTCGACGTCGTCGGGCTCAACCCCGACTTCGTCAACCGCTACCCGCACCAGTTCTCCGGGGGGCAGCGGCAGCGCATCGGGATCGCCCGCGCGCTCGCGCTGCGCCCGGAGATCATCGTGTGCGACGAGCCGGTGTCCGCGCTCGACGTGTCCATCCAGGCGCAGGTGATGAACCTGCTCGGGAACCTGCAGCGCGAGTTCGGGCTGTCCTACATCTTCATCGCCCACGACCTGTCCGTCGTGCGGCACCTGTCGGACCGGGTCGGCGTGATGTACCTGGGCAAGATGGTGGAGCTCGGGACCGAGCAGGAGATCTACACCCGGGCGTCGCACCCGTACACCCAGGCGCTGCTCTCCGCGGTGCCGGTGCCCGACCCGTCGGTCCGGGAGGGGCGCACGCGGATCCGGCTCACCGGTGACGTCCCGAGCCCGGTGGACCCGCCGAGCGGCTGCCGGTTCCGGACGCGCTGCTGGAAGGCCACCGACATCTGCGCGACCGAGGAGCCGCCCCTGGTGACGCGGCCGGGTGGGCACCATCCGAGCGCGTGCCACCACGCCAGCGAGGAGTACCTGCTGCCGACCTGACACACCGGGCGGAGCGGACCTCGACCCCCGCGGACGGCCGGGGTCCGCCCGGCCGCTCCTCAGACCCGCGCGCCGTACCGGCGGGCGTCGTCGCGGGAAAGGGTCCGCCCCGCCCCGCACACGGAACACCGCATCTCGTAGCGGCTGCGCAGCGGCAGCACCGGCACGAAGAACAGCGTGAACCGGGTCCTCCGGTGCACCGCGGGCTGCGGACCCGCGTGACCGCAGGTCCCGCAGCCCAGCGCGACCAGGCCCAGCGGGCGCTCCTTGCGGGACAGCCCGAAGATGACCAGCACGACTCCAGGTTAGAGGCGTGCCACCTCCCGCAGCGCGGCGAGCGCCCCGGCCTCGACGAGGTCGGCGTTGATCGCGGCCCCCGCGAACGCCCCCGCGGCCGCCGCGGCCCCCACCTGCGCGCTCAGGTCGGTGATGTTGCCCGCGACCCACACGCCCTCGACCGTGCTGCGGCCCATCGCGTCGGCGACGAGGTGCTGCCCCATCCCGCTCGGGTGCTCGGCCGGGACCAGGCCCAGCTCGGCGAGGAAGCCGGCGCGGGCCTCCATCCGGGGCGCCACCGCGACGACCTCGCGCGCCAGCACGCCGGTCGGCGTGACCAGCCCGGTGATCGCGCCGCCGGACCGCACGACCTCGTTCACCGGCCCGTCGACGACGGCGATGCCGAGCGCGTCGAAGCGTTCCCGCTGCTCCGTGGTCGGCCCCGTCGAGTGCGACACGTAGACCACGTCCGCGCTGAGCTGCCGGAACAGCAACGCCTGGTGCGCGGAGCCGGGGGCGGTCCCGAGCACCGCGATCGGGCGGTCGCGCACCTCGTAGCCGTGGCAGTAGGGACAGTGGACGACGTCGGCGCCCCACCCCTGCGCGAGTCCCGGCACGTCGGGCAGCACGTCGACCAGTCCGGTCGTGACAAGCAGCCGCCGGGCGTCGAGGGTGGTGCCGTCGGCGAGGGTCACGGTGAAGCCGTCGCCGGTGCGGCGGGCGCCGACGACCTCGCCGTCGACGAGCGTGCCGCCGTAGCGGCGGACCTCCTCACGGCCGGTCGCGAGCAGCTCGGCCGGGGCGACGCCGTCGCGGGCGAACAGGCCGTGCGCGGCGGCGGCCGGGGCGTTGCGCGGCGAGCCG
>NZ_WWFY01001019.1:0-204 GCF_009864975.1 Pseudonocardia sp. SID8383 | reverse complement strand
GACGCCGCCGCGGTCGTGGACCACGAGGAGGCCGTCGACCTGCCGGCTGTGGTGCTGCCCGAGCAGCGGGAGCCGGAGCCGCCGGCCGATGCGGCCCCGGCGACCGGCACCGCCGCCACCGCCGAGGGCAGCGGGCAGCGGACGTCCTGACCCCGGGCCCCGGAGCGCGACGGCCCGGAGCACGGGACAGCACGGTGTGACGGG
>NZ_WWFY01001018.1:0-273 GCF_009864975.1 Pseudonocardia sp. SID8383 | reverse complement strand
TGACGGGCCCGTCGTGGCCGCCGGGCAGCTCGACGAGCCCGCGGCCGAGCCGGGACGCGAGTACCTCGGCGCAGCGGTGCTCCCAGCGCCCGCGCGACTCGACCCCGCCGGTCGGGACGACCCGGACCCCGCTCGCAGTGATGTCGTCGGGGTCGATGCGGACGGCCCGTACCGCGGGGACGTCGTGGCGCAGGAACCGGCGCAGTGCGGGCTCCGGGTCCCCGGACGGCGGTTCCGGCCGGTAGCCGGGCTCGACGGGGTCGTCGCCCGAGG
>NZ_WWFY01001017.1:0-339 GCF_009864975.1 Pseudonocardia sp. SID8383 | reverse complement strand
AGGCCACCGGTGCCGCCGGTGACCAGGACGGTGCCCTCGGTCGACCACGTCGTGGCGCCGGTGGGGGCCCCGGCGCGGGTCAGACGGGCGGCGAGGACGTCGTCCCCGCGGACGGCGAGCTGCGGCTCGTCCGGGGACAGCGCGACGGGCAGGGCACCGGTCGCGGGCACGGCGGCGGCCGGGTCGAGGTCGAGCAGGCCGAAGGCGCCGGGGTTCTCGGTCTGCGCGGAGCGGACCAGCCCCCACACCGCGGCGGCGGCGAGGTCGGCGACGGGCTCACCGGCGTCCGTGACGGCGCCGCGGGTGACGAGTACCAGCCGGGAGCCGGCGAGCCGGTCC
>NZ_WWFY01001016.1:0-349 GCF_009864975.1 Pseudonocardia sp. SID8383 | reverse complement strand
GCTGCACGACGTACTGGGCCACCACGTCTCCCTGATCAACGTGCAGGCCGGGGTCGCGCTCTACCTGATGGACGACGACCCGGAGCAGGCCCGCAGCGCGCTCACCGAGATCAAGCGGGCCAGCCGCGACCTGCTGCGCGAGATGCGCTCCACCCTCGGCGTGCTGCGTGGGGTCGACGAGCAGGCCCCGCGGGCGCCCACCCCCGGCCTGGACCGGCTCGACGCGCTGCTCGACGAGGTGCGCGCCGCGGGGCTGCCGGTGCGCCGCGGCACCGGGGGGACCCCGCGACCGTTGCCGACCGGGGTCGACCTGGCGGCGTACCGGATCGTGCAGGAGTCGCTGACCAAC
>NZ_WWFY01001015.1:0-364 GCF_009864975.1 Pseudonocardia sp. SID8383 | reverse complement strand
GGCGGGGTGGTGGTGACGAGCAGCCCGGCGACGGCGGCGGCGACGGCGGGCGGGTACCCCGCGACCCGCAGGAGTCCGGCGACCCGGCCGCCGGTGACGTGGGAGTAGAAGCCCTCCAGGTCCAGGCGCAGCACCATCGGCCGGGCCCGGTGCTCCGCAGCGAGGGTGTGCGGGCTGCGGCCGCGGACGTGGCCGTGTGCGGCCGGGTGCACCGGGATCCGGTCGAGCACGCTGCGCACGATCCGGCGCTGCAGCTCGGCGAGCCGCGGGGCGGGTGCCTCGACCAGGCGCGGCGTCCCGGAGCGCGACGGCGTCCAGTGCCGCCGGTAGCGGGTCAGCGGGCCGTCCGGGGTACGCCGCAGCC
>NZ_WWFY01001014.1:0-380 GCF_009864975.1 Pseudonocardia sp. SID8383 | reverse complement strand
CCCGGCGACGCGCACCGTCGTCCGCCAACGGGCGACCGGTCCCCTGGTGATCAGTCCCCGAGCAGCCGGGCCAGCGCCGCGTCCACCGTGGGCTCCACCGCGACCCCGCCGGGCAGCGGCGGCCGGTCGACGACGAGGACCGGCACCCCGCGCTCCCGGGCCGCGGTGAGCTTCGGCGCGGTCGCCGCACCGCCGGAGTCCTTGGTGACCAGCACGTGCGGGACCACGGCCTCGAACAGGGCGCGCTCGCCGTCGAGGGCGAACGGGCCCCGGTCGAGCAGCAGCTCGTGCCGGGCGGGCAGCGGGCCGTCGGGCGGGTCGACCGCACGGATCCAGAACGCCGCGTCGACAGCCGCGAAGTGCGCCAGTCCCCCGCGGCC
>NZ_WWFY01001013.1:0-409 GCF_009864975.1 Pseudonocardia sp. SID8383 | reverse complement strand
ACGGCGCCGCGCTGCTGCTCGACGGCTGGGCGATGCTCGCCCGGCCCGACCTGCGCGTCGCCGAGGAGACGCTGCGCCGCTGGTTCGCCGCGGCCGCCGGGGTCGTGCCGCACACCGACGGCGGACGGGTCGTCGTCGTCGCCGAGGCGTCGGTGCCGACGGTGCAGGCGCTGGTGCGGTGGGACCCGGCCGGGCACGCCGAGGCCGAGCTCGCCGAACGCGCCGAGGTGGGGTTCCCGCCCGCGATCCGGATGGCCTCGGTGGAGGGGCCGCCCGCCGCCGTCGCCGAGATCTGCGACGCGGTGCTCGGCACCGGGCGCGTCGACCCGTCCCCGCCCGAGGGGGTGGAGCTGCTCGGACCGGTCGAGATCGACCCGCCGGACCGGCCCGGCGCCGGTCACGGCACCGC
>NZ_WWFY01001012.1:0-482 GCF_009864975.1 Pseudonocardia sp. SID8383 | reverse complement strand
CCGGAACGCCTCGGCGCCGTGCGGGGCGTCGCCGTCGGCGGGGCCGGAGCCGGCCTCGTCGGCCGGGGTGAAGACGTCGGCCGGGGTCCGCCCGTCGCGTGCGCCGTCCTGCGACGGCGCGAAGGCCGACAGACCCTGCGGAGCGGACCCGTTCAGGGTCGGGGCCGACCCGTCGGCGGTCTGCTCGCCGGCGTCGCCGGGGGCCGCGTTCTTCGTCAGCGACGACCCCGGACGGCGCGTCGGCAGGCTCGAGGCCGAGCCGTTGCGCGCGGTCGTGGACGAGGGCGTGCCGGCCTCGAAGGTCGGGGTCATCGGGCCGTCGGAGCCCGCGACCATCGACGGCAGCGACCCACCGCGACCGTTCCCGTTCACCGCGACCTGGGAGTCCGGCCGGGGTCCGTCGGGCGCTCCGCCGCCGGTCAGCGCCGGGGCCGGCTGCGGGGCCTGCTGCCCGCCACCCTGGGGCGGCACGCCGCCCCAGC
>NZ_WWFY01001011.1:0-519 GCF_009864975.1 Pseudonocardia sp. SID8383 | reverse complement strand
GAGCGCGGCCGTGGTGAGCGGGCGGCGCAGGACCGGCTCCCCGACGAGGTCCCACAGCCGTCGCGAGTGCTCGTGCAACGCCGTCCAGGACGCGCCGGCGCCGTCGCCCAGGGCGGCGTCGAGGGCGGCCGGGACCGCGGCCACGGCGTGCGGGAGGTCCAGCCGGGTGCCGTCGGCGAAGACGTAGCCGCAGGCCGGGTCGACCGGCGTGACCGGCAGGTCCGCGGGACCGCCGGTCGCGGCGAACAGGTCGTCGAGCAGGTCCGGCATCGTGAGCAGCGACGGACCGGTGTCGAAGGTGAACCCGTCCCGGGTGACGACGCCGAGCTTCCCTCCCGGGGTGTCGGCCCGCTCGAACACGGTGACCGCGTGCCCGGCGGCGGCGAGCCGCGCCGCCGCCGCGAGCCCGCCCAGCCCGGCGCCGACCACCACGACCCGGCTCACAGCGCACGCCCCTTCCAGCTCAGCGTGCCGCGTAGCCTGCCCGCCCACGACGACGCGAGTAGCCCGAGCAGGGCC
>NZ_WWFY01001010.1:0-597 GCF_009864975.1 Pseudonocardia sp. SID8383 | reverse complement strand
CGCCGTCACCTCCGCCGCGGCCGCCTGCAGCGCGAACACCCCGGCGACGTCCGGTGCGGCCCGGGTGCCCGTGGCCAGCGCGAACGCGCAGTCGCCGTCGCGGATCGTGTGCACCGGCGAGATCGACCGGGCCAGGCCGTCGTGCGCCATCGTCGCCAGCCGGGTGCAGCCGACCTTGTCCAGGGCCGCGTCGGTGCCGACGACCACCAGCGTCGTCGCCGTCCCCAGCGGGTTCACGTGCCCCGCGTACAGCGCGGCGAGCCGCTCCGGCGGGGCGAGGGCCGAGGCCACCCCGGCGGCGAACTCGCCCGGCAGACCGTGCCGGGCGCCGTACACCTCACCGGTGGCCGGGTCCGCGGCCGCACCGGCGGAGTTGAGGACGACCAGGGCCGCGATCGTCGTCCCGGCGGCAGAGCCCTCGGTGAGCACCGCGGACGCCGACCCGATCCCGCCGCGCAGCCCGCCGGACACCGCGCCGGTGCCCGCCCCGACCGAACCCTGGACGACCGGGCCGGCGTGTGCGTCGTCGTAGGCGGCCGTGCCGGTCGCCGCGGTCGGGCGGGCCCGGGGGTCACCGCCGCGACCGAGGTCGAACAC
>NZ_WWFY01001009.1:0-566 GCF_009864975.1 Pseudonocardia sp. SID8383 | reverse complement strand
CCCGCGTGGGCGGCCCCGACGACGCCGGCGACCGGGTCGCCGAGCAGCACCGGTACGCAGTCGGCCGCGAGCACCGCGATGCCGAGCAGCGGCACGTCGGTGACGACGGCGTCGACGTCGGCGATGTCCGGGGCGACACCACCGGTGCCGGGGCGGGCCCGCGGGGGCTCGCGCAGCACGGCGACGTCGCGGCCGTGGACCTGGTTCAGGAACACCAGTCCGGACAGGCCGAGCTCACGCACGACGCGGGCCCGGTTCCCGGTCACCGCGGCCGGGTCGTCCCCGACCCCCGACGACAGGTTGAACGAGGTGAACGGGCCCTCGGACCGGCCACCGGCCCGGGTGGTGGTGACCCGGCGGATCCGCGCGCGGCGGGTGCCGTCCGCGCGGGCCGCCGTGGCCGGTGTCGGTGAGTCCGGCACGCGGGTCAGCGCCGCATGAACGGCGGGACGTCCACCTCGTCCTCGACCGGCTCGGCCGGACGCGCCGCGGGGTTCCCGCCGACGGTCCCGTGCTGGGCCGGGGCCGACGTCGGCGAGGCCGGCGCGGACATCGGACCGCTCGGA
>NZ_WWFY01001008.1:0-634 GCF_009864975.1 Pseudonocardia sp. SID8383 | reverse complement strand
GTGGTCGGGTCGCTGGTCGCGGTCGCGCTCGGCGTCTGGGCCCGCCAGCACGTCGGCACCGGCGTCGCGGTCAACCTCGCCGGCTTCTCCAGCGGCGCCGCGGCCAAGGCGTGGCTCGGTTCGGCCGCCCTGGTCCTCGCGATCGTCCAGGGCGTCACCGGCCGGATGATGATGCGCGGCTACGCCGACCCGGTGACCGCGGTCGTGCACCGCTGGTCGGGCCGCGCCGCGGTGCTGGTGACCGTGCCCGTCGCCGCGCAGTGCCTCTACGCGTTCGGCTGGTCCGGCGCGACGACGTCGGCGCTGCTGCACTCCGCGCTCGGCTGCCTGTTCTACGGCGCGTTCGTCACCAAGATGCTGCTCCTGCGCCGCCCCGGCGTGCCGGGATGGCTGCTCGCCGTCGCGGGCGGGGTGCTGCTCGCCGTCCTCGCCGGGGTCTGGCTGACCTCGGCGCTGTGGTTCTTCGCCGGCCACGGCCTGTCGTTCTGACCCCCCGACCGCTCCCACCGTCCCCCGGAGGTCCCCCGTGTCCCCGATCCCGCGCCGCCGGCTCCTCGCCGGCGCCGGTGCCGCCGTGGCCTGCTGCGCCGCGGGCTGCGCCACCTACGGAACCCCGCGCGACACGGCACCCGCC
>NZ_WWFY01000103.1:0-227 GCF_009864975.1 Pseudonocardia sp. SID8383 | reverse complement strand
ACCCGGGCTCGGGAGTCCAGCGCCTCGGCGAGCCCGGCCCGGGCGGCGTCGACCCGCACATGCAGCCGGTGCAGGCGTCGGACCCGTGTCACGCACCACAGGGTGAGAGCCGCCACCAGCAGCGTCGCGAGGACCGCTCCCCCGGCGACGACGGCCGCGCTCACCGCGCGCCCCCGCGCACGAGCGGCCGTGGCGCGACGGCGATCGCGACCCGGTACACGCGCAGC
>NZ_WWFY01000011.1:0-2706 GCF_009864975.1 Pseudonocardia sp. SID8383 | reverse complement strand
GGCGGCCGGACCGTCGCGCCGCGGCGCGCTCGGCGGCCGACGGGCGGGAGCGGTCCCGGTAGCCCTCGCCCATGCTCGCTCCCCTCGGGGTCCGTCTCGTCCGCGCCGCTGCGTCTCACCCGGACGGGGGAGTCCGGTGAACCCGAGCACGGCTCGTGCGTCTCTGGGACCGGACACCCCGGTCGGGGACCAGGGTGCAGCATCCGGGCCCCCGCGGTGGGTCGTACAGGCCTGCGTGTCGGGTTGCTCGCCCGGTCGTCGTAGGGGGTCGGGACTTGAGGGTGACACACGGGTACGGCGTGTCGTCGCTGCTCGGGGACGGTCCGAACGTTGGAGTGAGGGTATCGCGATCATGGTCGCGGTGACGGAGTGTGATCTTCGCGGGCGCGAACGGGCGGTGCCGGACGGAGCCGCCGGGCGCGGGTGTGCCCGTGCTGACTAGGTTGCGGGACATGCGCGGGGTGGACGAAAAGGACGGGGAGGCCACGTGACCGACGACGCACGGTCCTACGGCGACGGGGTCGCCGTCGTCACGGTGACCTACTCGCCGGGCGCGCTGCTGGACACCTTCCTCGACTCGCTGCGGGGCGCGACGACCCGCACGGACGTGCCGGTCGTCCTGGCCGACAACGGATCCGTCGACGGCGCCCCCGAGCGCGCGGCCCGCGAGCGCGACCACGTGACGGTCCTGCCGATCGGGGAGAACGTCGGCTACGGTGCCGCCGCCAACCGCGGCGTGGCCTCGCTGCCCGACCGATACGGCTGGGTCGTCGTCGCCAACCCGGACCTGGAGTGGGGTGCCGGTTCGCTGGACATCCTGCTCGACGCCGGCCGTCGCCACCCCCGGGCCGGGTCGCTCGGCCCGCTGATCCGCGAGCCGTCCGGCGAGGTCTACCCCTCGGCGCGCGAGGTGCCGTCGCTGACGGCCGGGGCGGCGCACGCCGTGCTGGCCCCGGTCTGGCCGGGCAATCCCTGGACGGCGGCCTACCGGCGCAGCCGGGAGGACCTGACGGAACGCGCGGCCGGCTGGCTGTCCGGGTCGTGCCTGCTCCTGCGGCGCACCGCGTTCGACTCCGTCGACGGTTTCGACCCGCGCTACTTCATGTACTTCGAGGACGTCGACCTGGGGATGCGGCTCGGTCTCGCCGGATGGCGAAACGTGTACGTCCCCGGCGCCGATGTCGTACACGTGGGCGGAGCGTCCACGGGCAAGCCGGAGGTGTCGGCACGGATGCTCGCCGAGCACCACCGCAGCGCCTACCGCTACCTGGCCGACCGCCACCGCGGTCCGGTGCACGCGCCGCTGCGTGCGGCCCTGCGCGCCGGCCTGGCCGTGCGCTCGGGTCTGCTGCGGCGGACCGGCTGAGCGCGAACGAGAAGAAAGAACCTGAGGGGGAACCTGCGTTGCAGGACGTCGAGGCGGTCGTGCTGGTCGGGGGCAAGGGCACCCGGCTGCGGCCACTGACCCTGTCGGCGCCCAAGCCGATGCTGCCGACGGCGGGGGTGCCGTTCCTGGCGCATCTGCTGTCGCGGATCCGCGAGGCGGGCATCCGGCGGGCGGTGCTGGGGACGAGCTACCTGGCCGAGACCTTCGAGGAGCACTTCGGCGACGGCTCGTCGCTGGGGCTGGACCTCACCTACGTCACCGAGACCGAGCCGCTGGGCACCGGCGGGGGCATCCGCAACGTGGCCGGCAAGCTCTCCGCCGAGCACGTCATGATCTTCAACGGCGACGTGCTGGCGGGCACCGACCTGACCGCCGTCGCCGACACCCACCGCAGCACCGGTGCCGACGTCACGCTGCACCTGGTGCGGGTGCAGAACCCGCGGGCCTTCGGCTGCGTCCCCACCGATCCGACCGGCCGGGTGCTGGAGTTCCTCGAGAAGACCGAGGACCCGCCGACCGACCAGATCAACGCCGGGTGCTACGTCTTCCGCCGCGAGGTCATCGACACCATCCCCGAGGGCAGGCCGGTGTCGGTGGAGCGTGAGACGTTTCCCGACCTGCTCGCCTCCGGGGCGCACGTGCAGGGCCACGTCGACGTCGCCTACTGGCGCGACATGGGAACCCCCGGCGACCTGGTGCACGGCTCGGCGGACCTGGTCCGCGGGGTCGCGCCCTCGGCGGCGCTGCCCGGGCCGACCGGCGAGTCGATGGTGCTGGAGGGGGCCGAGGTGGCCTCCGACGCGTTCGTGTTCGGCGGGACGACCGTCGGCCGTGGCGCCCGGATCGGCTCCGGCGCCCGGGTCGAGGGCTCCATGCTGTTCGACGGCGCGATGGTGCAGGCGGGCGCGGTCGTGGAGAACTCGGTGATCGGGGCCGGTGCGGTCGTCGAGGAGGGCGCGAGCGTCCGCGACACCGTGGTCGGCGACCGGGCCGTGATCGGCGCGCACTGCGAGCTGCGGCACAACATGCGGGTGTGGCCGGACGTCACGCTGCCGCCCCACGGGGTCCGGTTCTCGCCCGACGTGTGACCATCGGGGGCGTGGACACGGCCGCCGTGGTGGTGGACCGGGAATGGCGGCCGCCGTTCCCGCTCGACCTGTACGGCGTCCTCGCCCCGCTGCGCCGCGGCCGCGGCGACCCCACCTGGCGCACCGCCGTCGACGGTGCCGTGATCTGGCGGGTCTCGACGACGCCGGCCGGGCCCGCCACCGTCGCGATCCGCCGCCGCGCCGACGGCGGTCCGCACGGCACCGTGCGCG
>NZ_WWFY01001007.1:0-693 GCF_009864975.1 Pseudonocardia sp. SID8383 | reverse complement strand
CCGGCGCGGCCGGGGACCCGCAGCCGCCGACCAGGGCCGCGACCAGCACGACGAGCAGGGCGACGGCGGCGGGGCCGCGGCGGGGCGGGCCGCCGGTCCGGCATGCGGTGATCATGCCGTCGAGCCTCGCCGGAACGCGTCCCCGGCACATCGGGCGCGGGTCGGCACTGCGGCCTACGACCTCCGACGGAGGCCGCCCTTCCCCGCGCGAGGCCCCATCGGGGACCATGTCGCGCCATGGGAGTCCCGGAGCAGGTCCGCACGCAGCTCGCGACCTGGTGCACCGAGCAGGTACCCGACGGCGAGAGCGACCGGCGCCGGATCGCCTACACCACGGCCGGCAGCACCGTCACGATCCTCGACCGCCGGCCGCCCGCGTTCCCGGAACTGGGTACGGCGTGGTCGTCGACGGCGCTGGCGCAGCTGCGGGCCGACGACCCCGGGCCGGGCAGCTGGACGCTGTACCGCGTCGCCGACCCCGGCTCGGGGCAGCGCTGGCAGCCGGCGGGACCGCCGGACACCGACCCGTTCGTGCTGCTCGCGCAGGTCGCCGACGGGATCCGCGCGAGCAGCTGACGCTCAGTCCTCCCGACCGCCCGTGACGGCCGGGCGCGGGCCCGGGGCCATGGCCGACGGCGTCGACGGGCGGGACGGCTCGTCGTCGCGCGGCGCCGTGTCCGACCCGCGCGGGGC
>NZ_WWFY01001006.1:0-1264 GCF_009864975.1 Pseudonocardia sp. SID8383 | reverse complement strand
GAGGTCGCACCGGTCCCGGCGCAGCCGCTCGGCCACGCGCCGCAGGAGCAGGACGACGGCGCCTGGAACACACCGGGCGACGCCGCCATGGTGATGCTGCGCCGTCGTCGCGACGCCGAGCGCGCCGCGGACCGGGCCGCGATCGCCGATCTGCTGGGCGGTGCCGGGCGGCACCGGCTGACCCGCACGGCCTGAGCGGCGTCCGAGCGACCGGACGGGTATCCGGCCCGGTCGCTCCGCCGGCACGGGCGGCGCGGTACGGCCGTTCGGCACCCTTTCGGGACCGGATCGGTACGCGAGGCAACCACGACACCCCCGGAGCGTCCCGGGGAGTAACCGCACGCCACAGGCGTACGGCCGCACGGCAGGACCGGTGGGGACCGGGAGCGCCGAGGATGCACCAGAACATCCCGCGGACACACCTTGGGACCGCGGGATGAGGTGACGACCGGCTGGGGAGCTGGGTCGTCAGCACGCAAGGCGAGGGCCGGGGCGATGGTCGGAGGGAGCCGACCACCGCACCCGGCCCTCGCGCGTGCGGAGGCCACCGGCGTGGCGCGCGCGACACCGGTGACGCCGTCGGCGCCGACCGGAGCCGTGGGGAGCGCGGTTCCGGGCAGGGCGACGGGGCCGAGTGCGGGACATCCTCGTCCCGGACTCGCGTGGCGACATGATCGCCACGGAGTGTGACCGTATCGGGCGGCCGTCCGGGTCACAAGAGGGCATTCGCTGCATGTTTCGCCGTCCCGTCCGGCACACCCGCCACCACGTTCACCGCCGTCCCACCGGACGGCCGTACGACGCGCCGCGACGCGTACTCGAATCGTTCCGCACGGTGACCCTCGGCGTTCTACCCTGCGAGGGATGAGCACCGATCCCGCCGCGACCGGCCCCCGGCGCACCGACCGCCCGCTCGACGAGGCCGGCGTCGTGACGGCCGTGCGACGGGCCGCGGAACGGGGCGCCACCGTCCGCCCCACCGGTGCCGGCGGCCGCGCCCCGGGACCCCTCGTCCGGACCGATGACGTACTACTCGACGTGTCCGCGCTGACCGGCGTCGTCGAGATCGGCGAGGACACCGTGCGGGTGCGGGCCGGGGAGACCGTCGCGGACCTCTGCGTCGCCCTCGCCGCCGCCGGCCGGGCGCTGGCCACCGTGCCCGACGCGCCCCGCGCCACCATCGGCGGCGCCACCGGGCTGGGCATGTACGGCGGCGCCCCCGCGGAGGGCTCGCTGTCCGGCCAGGTCCGGGCCGTCCGGTTGG
>NZ_WWFY01001005.1:0-1786 GCF_009864975.1 Pseudonocardia sp. SID8383 | reverse complement strand
GTCGAGCTCGGTTACGGCGTGGTGCCGTCGCGCCGCGGCCGCGGCTACGCCGTCGAGGCCGCCCGCCTGCTGCTCGCGCTGGCCCGCACGGCCGGGGCCTCGCCGCTGGTCGCGGGTGTCGAGCCCGGCAACCCCGCCTCGGAGCGGGTGCTGGAGCGGATCGGGATGCGCCCCACCGGGACACGCGACGGCGTCACACGGTTCCGGCTCGACGTAGGGTCGACCCCGTGATCAGGCTCGTCGCGCTCGACATCGACGGCACCATCGTCCACGGGCGCAGGCCCCCGAGCCCCGCGGTCCTCGACGCGATCGCGCTCGCCGGGACCCGGGCCGAGGTGATGCTGTGCACCGGCCGGACCGTCGTCGGCGTGGCCGGCGCGCTGGACGCGATCGGGCTGCGCGACGGCGTCACCCTGACCTCGAACGGCGCGGTCGAGATGGAGACCGCGACCCGCCGGGTCCTGGCGATGGAGCGGCTCGCCCCCGAGGCCGTGACCGCGGGCCTCGACGCGATGAGCGAGCTGTTCCCGGGGGCGGTGTTCGCCTGCGAGCACGTCGGCGTCGGGCAGCGGGTCAGCGCCCCGTTCCCGGACGGCGTGCTCGCCGGCACCGTCACCGAGGTCGGCCGCGCCGGATTGCTCGACGAGCCGACGCCCAAGCTCGTCATGTACTGGCCGGGGCACGACCCGGACGAGACCGCCGCCCGGGCGGCCCGGCTGCACGTCCCCGGCACCGAGCCGACCCTGGACCACGAGCTGCCGTGGGTCACGCTGGTGCCGGCCGGGGTGTCCAAGGCGTCCGGGCTCGCGCGGGTCGCGGCCCGGCTCGGCGTCGACCGCTCCGAGGTACTCGCCGTCGGCGACGGCGACAACGACCGCGCGATGCTGCGCTGGGCGGGCCGCGGGATCGCGATGGGGCAGGCCCCGCCGCAGGTGCACGCCGACGCCGACGAGTCCACCGGCACCGTCGCGGAGGACGGCCTGGCCCGCGCCCTGGAGCGCGCGTTCGGCTAGTTGTACTGCCCGGACAGGTTGGTCAACCTGCTGATCGGTGGGAGACCACCGATGGCGGTGTGGGGCCTGTGGTGGTTGTACTCGTGCAGCCACCCGGGTAGCGCCTTTCGGCGTTGCGACTCGCCGGTGTAGAGCCGGGCGAAGGCCCAGCCGTCGGCGAGAGTGCGGTGGAACCGTTCGATCTTTCCGTTGGTCTGTGGGCGGTAGGGACGGGTGCGTTTCGGGGTGATCCGCAGCGCGTGGCAGGTGTCGCGCCAGGCGTGGGAGCGGTAGGCCGAGCCGTTGTCGGACAGGACTCGGCGGGTGGTGACCCCGCGGGCGGAGAACCAGGCCACCGCGCGGCGCAGCACAGCGATCGCGGTGGCGGCGGTCTCGTCGTCGTGGATCTCGGCGTAGGCCAGGCGGGAGTGGTCGTCGAGCACGGTGTGCACGAACGCCGTGCCCATCTTCGCCTGGTGGTGGGCGTTGCGAAGTTTCCCAGGGGTCGCGGCCCGGTTGCGGTCTCCCTGGGCGCGCCCGACATAGCGCCAGCCGCCGCCGTCGGGGATGTTGCCCAGCTTCTTCACATCCACGTGCAGCAGATCCCCGGGGGCGGGGTGTTCGTAGCGACGCACCGGTTCTCCGGTGGCGCGGTCGACATGGGCGAGGCGGTTGATCCGACACCGCACCAGCACCCGGTGCACGGTCGAGGCAGCGACACCGACCCGGTCGGCGATCTGGACCGGGCCCAGGCGCTTCTTCCAGCGCAGGTGCACGATCCGGCGCACCACCGG
>NZ_WWFY01001004.1:0-1239 GCF_009864975.1 Pseudonocardia sp. SID8383 | reverse complement strand
GGCTACGCCACCCGATCGCGGGCCCGGCCGCGGAGCCGGTCCCGGACGGCGTGCGCGGGCGCCGACACGACGGTCTCGAGGGGACCGCGCCCGACCGCGCGCCGCCAGGCGAGCCCGATCCCGACCGCGACGGCGATCTGCCAGAGGTAGCCCTCCCAGGGGCCCAGGTCGTCGAGCGGGGAGTTCATGAACAGGATCGAGCCGACGTAGAGGGTCAGCGTCATCGACCCGGCTGCGGCGAGCGGGCGCAGCAGGTGACCCAGCAGCGGACCGGCGCCGCGGACGGTGACCGAGGCCAGGAGCAGGACCGCGCCGAGCACGGCGAGTGCGGACCCGGTGGTCTGGACGACGTCGAGCGGCGTGCCCGAGTGCGGCGCGACGGTCGCCAGCCACCACCACGTCGAGGTGGGGGTGACGCCGTCGGGGTAGCCGGTGACGGCATCGGCGATCGTCGGCGCGCTGTCGAGGATCTCCGGCGGGCCCACCGCGGCGATCGCGGCGTACCCGCCGCCCGGGCCGAGCAGCCACATCGACAGCCCGGTGGCCGCCGCCGCCGCGACGACGCCGCCGGCCAGCAGCGCCGCCGCCGTGCGCCGGTCCGAGAGCCGCAGCCGTCCGACCACGATCCCGACCGCCATGTAGGCGAGCCAGACCACCGCCGGGTAGGCGCCGGTCAGGGTCAGCTCCGACAGCAGCGCGCCGGGGTCGGTGACGATGTCGAGCACCGAGGGGTTGCCGAGGTCGGGCACCGGCAGGAACGGGCGCACCAGGTGCGATCCGACCGGTATCCCGAGACCCAGCAGCACCGCGAGCGGCGCGAGGACCCGGGTCGGCAGCGCGACCAGCGGTATCGCGAGCAGGAACGCGATCGCGTAGTAGGGGAGGATGAGCGCCGCGATCGACGGGTCGGTCCAGCTCAGGGCCAGTGCCAGCACCATCAGGACGCCGGCGCGGGTGGCGAGCATCGCCGCCGTGGCGCGCAGGTCGGGGGTGCGGACCCGGGCGCGCCCGGTCATGAACGCGAACGAGACCCCGGCGAGGACGGCGAACAGCGCCGCGGAGCGGCCGCCGAACACGAGGTAGCTGGGCGTGGGGGTGCCGTCGTCGGTGGCCTCGACGAGGGCGTGCACGGCGATGATGCCGAGCAGCGCGACCCCGCGGGTGGCGTCGACGCCGAGCAGGCGCGAGGCGCGCTCGCGGGGCGGCGCGGGTTTCGGCGCGGCCGGGGGAGCCGGGTCC
>NZ_WWFY01001003.1:0-2483 GCF_009864975.1 Pseudonocardia sp. SID8383 | reverse complement strand
CAGGCCCCACGCGGCCGCGGCGGCCACGTCGTCACCGGTGGTGGCGCCCCGGGTCACCACGACCAGGCGGGAGCCGTCCAGGCGGTCGGCGTGGTCGAGCCAGGTGCGGACGGCGGCGAGCGCGTCGGCGGCACAGCGGTGCGCCTGCGCGGCCTCCGCTCCCCCGGCCAGGCCGAGCAGCACGACGTCGGGGGCGGGACCGTCTGCGGTCACGAGCGTCGCCAGGTCCGTCGGTCCGGCGACGCCGCCGTGCGCGGCGCCGAGGCCGGGGTGCGTGGCGAGCCCGAGCACGTCGTCGCCGGCGATCACGACGCTGCCGGGGACCTCACCCGCGGGGGTGACGGGCGTCCAGTCGAGCCGGAACAGCGCGTCCCGGGCGACGGCACCGGCGGAGTCGAGGTCGAGCTCGCCGACTCCGCGCAGCACCAGCGAGTCGACGGTGACGACCGGTGCACCGGTCCCGTCGGCGACGGCGACGGCGATCGCGTCGTCGGCGACCGGGGTCAGGCGCACCCGCAGGGTCCCCGCGCCGCTCGCGTGCAGCGTCACGCCCTCCCAGGAGAAGGGCATACCCCCGCGGCTGCGCTCGCCCAGCTCGACGAACCCTGCGGCGTGCAGTGCGGCGTCGAGCGCGGCGGGGTGCAGGCCGAAGGCGTCGACGTCGGTACGGCCTGCCTCGGGCAGCACGATCTCGGCGAGCACGGCGTGGTCGTGGCGCCAGGCCGCGGTGAGGCCGCGGAAGGCGGGGCCGTAGCCGAAGCCGGCCTGCGCCAGGCGGTCGTAGAGGTCCTCGACCCCGAGCGGCTCGGCCCCGGCGGGCGGCCACTCGGTCGCGTCCGGGGTCGCCGGGACGGCGCCGCCCGCGGCGAGGACGCCGGTGGCGTGCGGGGTCCAGGGAACGTCGTGCTCGGCGTCGGCGTCGGTGTCCGGCCGGGCGTAGACGGTCAGGGTGCGGCGGCCACCGGCGTCCGGGGCCCCGACCCACAGCTGGACCGCGACCCCGCCCTCGTCGGGCAGGGCCAGCGGGGCGGCGAGGGTCAGCTCCTCCACCCGGTCGCAGCCGACCTCGTCGCCGGCCCGCACGGCCAGCTCCAGGAAGGCGGTGCCGGGCAGCAGGGTGGTGCCGCGCACGGTGTGGTCGGCGAGCCAGGGGTGGGTCTGCAGGGACAGCCGTCCGGTGAGCAGCGCGCCCTCGGAGTCGGCGAGCGACACCGTGGCCGACAGCAGCGGATGCCGGGCGGCGCCGAGCCCGGCCGAGCGCAGGTCGGCGGCACCGGTCTGGAGGGCCTTGGGCCAGAACCGGCGGCGCCGGAAGGCGTAGGTGGGCAGGTCGGTGCGGCGGGCGCCGGTGCCGGCGAACCAGGGTGCCCAGTCGACGGCGGTGCCGTGGGTGTGCAGCGCGGCCAGTGCGGCGGTGAGGGTGTGCTCCTCGGGGCGCCCGGCGCGCAGCGCGGGCACGGCGACCGAGGCGGGGGCGCCGGGGTCCGCGGCGTCGAGGCAGTCGCGCGTCATGGCGGACAGGGGGCCGTCCGGGCCGAGCTCGAGGAACGCGGTGACGTCGTGGCGGGCGAGCCAGTCGACGCCGTCGGCGAACCGGACGGCGCTGCGGACGTGCTCGACCCAGTAGTCGGCCGAGGTGAGTTGGGCGACGGTCGCGAGCTCGCCGGTCACGTCGGAGACGATCGGGATCAGCGGTGCCTGCAGGTCGAGGCCCTCGACGACGGCGCGGAACTCGTCGAGCATCGGTTCCATCAGCGGCGAGTGGAACGCGTGGCTCACCCGCAGCCGCCGGGTCCGGCGTCCCTGGTCGGCGAGCAGGCCGGCGACGGCGGTGACCGCCTCGTCGGCGCCGGACAGCACGACCGCCGACGGGCCGTTGACCGCGGCGACCGAGACCCGGTCGCGGTACCCGTCGAGCAGGGCCTCGACCTCGGCCTCGGTGGCCTGCACCGCGACCATGGCGCCACCGGTGGGCAGCGCCGCCATCAGGCGGCCGCGGGCGGCGACCAGGGTGGCGGCGTCGTCGAGCGCGAGCACCCCGGCGACGTGTGCGGCGGCGATCTCGCCGACCGAGTGTCCGAGCAGGTGGCCCGGGGTGACGCCGAGGGAGGTGACGAGCCGGTACAGCGCCACCTCGACGGCGAAGATCGCGGGCTGGGCGTACGCGGTGTCGTCGAGCAGCGCGGCGGCGGTCTCGTCGGGGGTGGTGCCGTCGGTAGTGCGCCGGAGGATCTCGCGCAGCGGGCGCTGCAGCTCCGGGTCGAACGCGGACAGCACCGTGTCCAGGGCCTCGGCGAACACCGGGAAGCGGGCGGCGAGCTCGCGCCCGGCGCCGATCCGCTGCGAGCCCTGCCCGGTGAACAGCACGGCGAGCCGGCTGTCCGGCCGGGCCTCGGCGGTCACCGTGTCACCGGCCGCGGCGGGATCGCCCGCGGCCAGCGCGTCGAGACCACCGGCGAGGGCGTCGCGGTCGGCGGCGAGCA
>NZ_WWFY01001002.1:0-4335 GCF_009864975.1 Pseudonocardia sp. SID8383 | reverse complement strand
GGTGAACGCGTGCACGCGTCGATCCATGTCGGACGATCCTGCACCCCGCCCGCCCGCGCACGACCGGGGACCCGGCCGGGCGCGGGTAGTGTCGCCTCCGTCACCACGGTCACGGAAGGTGTGCGCCATGGGTTCCGACGGAGCCGTCGGTCGATCCGCCCCGGGGGGCGTGCGCGAGCACATCGCCTCGTCCTGGCGGCGTGCGCGGCTGGCGGGCATCGACCCGGACGGCGCCGACCGGCCGGAGGTCGCGGAGGTCGACCGGGTCGGCCGGCTCGCCGTCGCCGCGGAACCGGTGCTGCGGGCGCTGGCGGCCGAGCTCGCCGGTGAGCCGTTCTCGGTGCAGCTCGCCGACCGCGACTGCCGGATCCTCGACATCTGGTGCGACGACCGCACCCTCGCCTCGGCCTTCGACGACATCGGCCTGGTGGTCGGGGCGGCCGCCGACGAGCAGGTGCTGGGGACCAACGGGATCGGCACGGCCGCCGAGACCGGCCGCGGCATCGCGGTCCACGGCGAGGAGCACTTCCTGGCCGGGCTCAAGGGCGTCAGCTGCTTCGGCCACCCGATCCGGCACCCGCTGCGCGGCCGCACCGAGGGCGTCCTCGACATCACCGTCGCCGGCGGGCGCGCGCACCCGCTGTTCGCGCCGCTGCTGTCGCGGGCCGCCCGGGACATCGAGGAGCGGATCGTCGAGACCGCCCGCGACGGCGACCGCAGGCTGTTCCTCGCCTTCCAGGAGGCCACCCGTCGGCGCTCGTCGCCGATCGCGGTCCTCGGCTCGGACGTGGTGCTGACCAACCGCAGCGCCGTCACCGTGCTGGGCGAGGGCGGGATGGACCTGCTCGCGACGCTGCGGACCGAGGTCGTCGAGAACGGCCCGCTGACCCGGGTGCTGGAGGCGCCCGACGGCGCCGGGATCCGGGTGCGGGCCGAGACCGTCGCGGACACCGCGGACGGGGTGCTGTTCCACCTCGTCCCGGTCCGTGCGGCGCCGCGCGAGCCGGTCCGCCGCACCGCGCGTCCGGTTCCCACCGGGCGCTCGGTGCTGGTCGCGGGTGAGCCCGGGACGGGGCGCAGCACCGAGGCGGCCCGGCTGCTCGGCACCGCCGACCCGGTCGTGCTGGCGGCCACCGACGCCCTCACCGGACCGTCCCGGGACTGGGCGGCCCGGCTGTCCGCGCTGGTCGGGAAGGGGGCGCCCGCGGTCGTCGTCGACGACGTGGACGTCCTGCCCGACGAGCTCTGCACCGTGCTCCGCCCGCTGCTCGACGCCGGCCCGACCCGTCTCGTGCTCACCTGCGGCCCGGTCGAGGAGCTGTCCGTCCCGGCGGCGCGGCTGGTCGCCCGGTGCGCGAGCCGCGTCGAGCTCGCGCCGCTGCGCGAACGCCGCGACGAGCTGCCCGGGCTGGTCGCCGACATCGCCGCACGGTCCGGCCGGGCCGGGAGCTGATCCTGACCCGGTCCGCGGTCGCGGCGCTGTCCGCGTACGCCTGGCCGGGCAACCTGACCGAGCTGACCCGGGTCGTGACCGAGCTGGCGCACCTGCCCGGGACCCGCCGGATCGACGTCGACGACCTGCCGGAGCACCTGCGGCCCGGTCCGCGGACCACCCGGCTCGGCGGCCGGGAGCGCGCCGAACGGGTCGCGATCCAGCACGCCCTGACGGTCGCGGGCGGCAACAAGCGCGAGGCCGCACGGGCGCTCGGGATCAGCCGCACCACCCTGTACCGCCGGATGCGCGCGCTCGACGTGGCGGAGACGTAGCCCGCCCGGCATGAGGAAGTGCGCACGTGTCCACATGTGGAACACGCCACACCCCCGGGGGTGGGACAGGATCCGGGTCGACACCGACGTCACCAGCGCAGAGGAGCGTGCCCGTGAAGACCACGGCAGCAGTCGTCTACGAGGCCGGCAAGCCGATCGAGATCGAGGAGCTCGAGCTCGACGGGCCGCAGCAGGGTGAGGTCCTCATCCGCTACACCCACGCCGGGCTGTGCCACTCCGACGTCCACATCGCGCACGGCGACCTCGAGGCGCGCCTGCCGATGGTCCTCGGGCACGAGGGCGCCGGGATCATCGAGGACGTCGGCCCGGGTGTCACCCGGGTGAAGCCGGGCGACCACGTCGTCTGCTCGTTCATCCCCAACTGCGGGGTCTGCCGCTGGTGCGCGACCGGGCAGCAGGCCATCTGCGACATGGGCGCGACCATCCTCGAGGGCTACCTGCCGGGCGAGCGCTTCCCCTTCACCGGGCCGAAGGGCCAGTACGGCGCGATGTGCATGCTGGGCACGTTCTCCCAGTACTCCACGATCCACCAGAACTCGGTGGTGAAGGTCGACGACGACCTCCCGCTGGACAAGGCCGTGCTCGTCGGCTGCGGCGTGCCCACCGGGTGGGGCTCCGCGGTCAACGCGGCGAAGGTCGAGCCGGGCGACACGGTGATCGTCGCCGGCGTCGGCGGCATCGGTATCAACGCCGTCCAGGGCGCCCGCTATGCCGGCGCGAAGAACCTCATCGCCGTCGACCCGCTGGCCAACAAGCGCGAGAAGGCGATGGAGCTCGGCGCCACGCACGCCGTCGCCACCGCCGCCGAGGCCGGTGACCTGGCCCGCGCGATGACCAACGGCAACGGTGCGGACAAGACGATCGTCACCGCGGGCATCGTGACCGAGGAGATCGTCACCGGCGCGTTCGAGAACACCGGCAAGGGCGGCACCGTCGTGCTGACCGGCCTGAACAAGCTCTCGACGACCAATGTCCAGCTGCCGGGCTCGATCCTGACCCTGTTCAAGAAGACGGTGAAGGGCTCGCTGTTCGGCGACTGCAACCCGACCGTCGACATCCCGAAGATCCTCGGCCTCTACCAGAGCGGGGACCTGAAGCTCGACGAGATCATCACGCGGACCTACACCCTCGACCAGGTCAACGAGGGCTACGACGACCTGCTCAACGGCAAGAACGTCCGCGGCGTCCTCGTGCACGAGCACTGATGGGGTCTGTCACGAACCCCGTGGGACCGGCTGCGGCCGGTCCCGCGGGGACCCCCGTCGTCGGCCGCGGCCGGGAGGTCGAGCTCCTCGTCGCGGCGCTGGAGGCCGGCGCCCACGTCGTCCTGGAGGGCCCGCCGGGCACCGGGAAGACGACGCTGCTGCGGTCGGTGGCCGAGGAGGCCGAGCTCCCGTTCGTGTTCGTCGAGGGCAACGCCGAGCTCACCCCGGCCCGGCTGGTCGGGCACTTCGACCCGGCCCAGGTCCTGGAGCGGGGCTACAACCCCGAGACCTTCGTCGACGGCCCGCTGGCCGAGGCGCTGCGCTCCGGGGCGCTGCTCTACGTCGAGGAGATCAACCGGATCCCGGAGGAGACCCTCAACGTCCTCATCACCGTGATGAGCGAGGGCGAGCTGCACGTGCCCCGGCTGGGCCGGATCACCGCGCACGGGGGATTCCGGCTGGTCGCCGCGATGAATCCGTTCGACGCCGTCGGCACCGCCCGGATCTCCTCCGCCGTCTACGACCGGGTCTGCCGGATCGCGATGGGCTACCAGACCGCCGGGGACGAGACCGCGGTCGTCGCGCTGCGCGGCCCCGAGGTCGACGAGCAGTGGCGCGCCAAGGTCGTCTCCCTGGTCCGGCGCACCCGCGAGCACCCGGACGTGCACGTCGGCTCCTCGGTCCGCGGCGCGATCGACATCGTCCGCATCACCACCGCGCTGGCGGCCCGCCGCGGCCGGAAGACCACCGACTGGCGCGCCGGGCTGGACGCGGCGCTGGTCGCGTTGTCCGGCCGCATCCGGCTCGCCGAGTCCGGCTCCCGCAGCGCCGAGGACATCGTCCGCGAGCTGTACACGGCCGAGTTCGGCCGGGAACCCGCCGACGATGCCGACGGGGCCCCGGACGGCGGTGATGCGTCGGGGGGAGCCTGAGCCCGCCACCGGCGGGCGGTCCCCGGCCCGCGGACGGCTCCTCCCGTCCGTCCCGGCCGCGTGCGCGCCCGGAGGACCGTACGGTGGCCCGCAGCTCCCTGGCGGGCCACCCGGGGTTCACCGAGATCTCGCCCGAGGTCGGGGTGCTCGACCCCGACGCCTTCGACGCCGCGCTGGCCGAGCGTCCCGACGAGACGCTGACGCTGCTCGTCGACATGGGCAAGGCCACCGACGAGAAGCTGCGGGCGGCGGCCCGCAGGCTCGCCGGCCGGGTCGTGCTGGAGATCGGCCGCTCCGGCCGGGTCACCCGGCGCGGGATCGGCAGGCTGCGTGCGGTCCCGGCCGACCGCGGCGGTGACCTGGACCTGGACGCCTCGCTGGGCGCGGTCGCCGAGGCCCGCGCGGCGCGG
>NZ_WWFY01001001.1:0-1596 GCF_009864975.1 Pseudonocardia sp. SID8383 | reverse complement strand
CGAGCCGGAGGCCCTGGACCCGCGGCTGCGGGCGCCGGACCTGGTCGACCGCGAGCTGTCGGTCGGCCTGCCCGACGCCGCGACCCGGCGTGCGCTGCTGGAGCGGCTGCTGGCCGACGTACCCCGGGCCGGCGACGTCGACCTGGGCGCGGTCGCCGCCCGCACACCGGGCTTCGTCGTCGCCGACCTCGCGGCGGTCCGCCGGGAGGCCGCGGTGAGCGCGGCGCTGCGCGGCGCCGGCTCCGATCCCTCCGAGCAGGTCCGTCAGTCCGACCTGCTCGACGCCGTCGGCTCGGTCCGCCCGATCTCGCTGTCCGGCGGCGGCACGCTGGGCAGCGGCGGCCTCACCCTCGACGACGTCGGTGACATGACCGAGGTCAAGGCGGCCCTCACCGAGGCCGTGCTGTGGCCACTGCGCCACCCGGACTCGTTCGCCCGGCTCGGGGTCGACGCCCCGCGCGGGGTGCTGCTCTACGGCCCGCCGGGTGGTGGCAAGACGTTCCTGCTGCGTGCGCTCGCCGGCTCCGGTGACCTCAACGTGTTCGCGGTGAAGGGCGCCGAGCTGCTCGACAAGTACGTCGGCGAGTCCGAGCGCGCGGTCCGCGAGCTGTTCCGCCGGGCGGGCGAGGCCGCCCCCGCACTGATCTTCCTCGACGAGGTCGACGCGCTCGCCCCGCGCCGCGGCGGCTCCACCGACGCCGGGGTGGCCGACCGCGTCGTCGCCGCGCTGCTGACCGAGCTGGACGGCGCGACACCGCTGCGCGAGGTCGTCGTGGTCGGGGCGACGAACCGACCCGAGCTGATCGACCCGGCGATGCTGCGGCCGGGCCGGCTGGAGCGGCTGGTGTTCGTCCCGCCGCCGGACGCCGCCGCGCGGGCGGACATCCTGCGGGCGGCCGGCCGCGACGTCCCGCTGGCCGACGACGTGGACCTCGACGCGCTCGCGTCCGAACTGGACGGTTATTCGGCCGCGGACTGCGCGGCGCTGCTGCGCGAGGCCGCGCTGACCGCGATGCGCGAGTCCCTCGACGCGGGCGAGGTGACCGCCGCGCACCTGGCGACGGCGCGCCGCGCGGTGCGGGCGTCGCTGGACCCGGCGCAGGTCGCCGAGCTGGAGGCCTACGCCCGTCGCCGCAGCGACGGCTGAGTCCGGCACACGGACGGCCCCGGAACGCCGACGGCCCCGGACGCGGAGGCGTCCGGGGCCGTCGTGCGTATGGCGCGTCAGGCGGCGGAGAAGTCCCGCGTCACGATGACGATGACGCCGGGCGTCGCGTCCTGGATGCCGTCGAAGCGGGGCTCGGAACGGATGCCGAACTTCTTCGCGATCTCCTCGGCGGCGGCCTTCTCGCCGGTGCCCTGCCGGTAGTAGACGGTCGTGGCCGGGATGACCCCCTGGGAGTAGTTCTGCACCTGGGACACGGTCCAACCGCCTGAGCGGAACTCCCCGGCCGCCTTCTCGGCGAGACCGCGGATGGTCGAGTTGTTGTAGATCCGCACGACCGGGCGGGCCGCGACGGCGGACCCCTCACCGGAGGCGGAGCCGGAGCCGCCCTGGCCCGCGGAGCCGGAGCCCGCGGCGGGCGGCGCGGCGAC
>NZ_WWFY01001000.1:0-1723 GCF_009864975.1 Pseudonocardia sp. SID8383 | reverse complement strand
CACCGCCCGCGACGCCGACGTGCGCACCGTCGCGGTGCCCCGGTTCTCCCGGCTCGCGCTCGCCGCCGTCGTCGTGCTGGGGGTGACCGGGCTGCTCGCCGCCACCGCGCGGCTGACCTCACCCACCGACCTGGTCACGACGGCCTACGGCGCGGTCGTCCTCACCAAGGTCGTGCTGCTGGCCTGCGCCGCCGCGTTGGGCGGCGCGACGCGGGCCCGGCTGCGCGCCGGGCGGCTGCCGGTGCTGGTGTGGGCGGCGGTGGAGGTCCTCGTGCTGGTCGCGGCGACCGGGGTCGCCGCGACCCTGACCCACACCGCCTGATCGACGCCGTCATCTGCTGCTCGGTCGCGCCGTTGGCGAACAGCACGTCGCGGTCGAGCAGGTCCAGCCGCTCCTCGCTCACGTCGCCGGAGTGCTCCTGCGTGGCATCAGCCGCAGGCCGGGAGTCCGAGACCACCACGGGACCCCGGCTCCAGGTACACCTCCGAGAGGTAGCCGGAGCGCCCGTCCGGCCAGGTCACGCGGTACCAGAGCGCGGACTCGACCCGGTGCGGGTTGTGCGCGGCGGGCGAGTCGAGGTTGTGGTTCCACATCCGCTCACCGACGACCGTGCAGGTGGCGGGCAGCATCGCCCCGCTGACGACGTCGGTGCCGACCTCCTTGCAGCCCCGGGAACCGCAGAACGCGATCGCCCGTGACGAGAGGTAGGCGGGCCCGGAGTCCTCGACGAGGTCCTCCGCGCCGAGCGCGACCTTGTTCTGCACCGTGACGACGGCCGTCCCCGCCGACGCCGCGGCCGGCGCTCCGAGGGTCCGGGCGGCGAGCCAGCCGGCGCCGCCCGCGACCAGGGCCGTGGCCAGGACGGCGACGACCACCGCCCGCGCCGTACGTCTCGCGTCCTCCGTGCCCATCGGTTCCGTCCCCCCGGCAGCCACGCTCGTCGGTTCCGTCCCCCCGGCGGCCACGCTCGTCGGTTCCGTTCCCCCGGCGGCCGCGGGAGGCACCGCCCCGCCCGTTCCCGGGGTCTCCGTCGCAGCCCGGGCCGCATGTGCCCCCATCGCCGGTGCTGCGACGTCCGCGGAGCCGGTCGCCGAGAGCCTCGCCGGAGCCGTGGTGGGCGACGCGGGGGCCGCGGCCAGCGCCGCGTGCCGGCGCGCCCACTCCCGCACCTCCGGCGCGGGTACTCCCACGGCGGCGAGCACCGTCGTCACCAGGTCGCCGCGGGGCAGGCGGGGTCCCGTGCGGGCGTTGCCGATCGCACTCTTGCTCCAGTTCGAGCGTTCGGCGGCCTCACGGACGGACACGCCGCGGGCGTCGAGCACCGCGGCGAAGTCACTGCAGAACAGGTCCGGGGAGTCGGGGCGACGACCGTCGGAGGTTTCGGTCACCCGGCGATTATCGGATCGGCGATCACGATGGGCCACAGACGACGGGCGGCACCGCACGAACATCGTCACGATTGACGAGAATCTTTGCGATATCCCGGCACATCCGCAGCGACCACAACCCGTGGCGGCGGCCGCGTCCGCAGCGCCCGCGATCGTGGCCCACGTGGCCGCCGCACTGCTGTGGGTCGGCGGACTCCGGGCTGATCGCCGCGACCGCTCGGCTCGGGTCACCGTCGGGGTGGTGACGACCGCCTACGGCGGCCTGGTGCCGGCGAAGACGGTGCTGCCGGCCGGGGCCGCCGCGCTGGGCGGGGCCACCCGGGCCCGGCTGCGG
>NZ_WWFY01000999.1:0-1831 GCF_009864975.1 Pseudonocardia sp. SID8383 | reverse complement strand
GCGCCGAGGCCGGCGCCGCCGACGCCGAGCGGCGCGCGGCGGCCAACGAGACCCGCGGGGCGCTGCTGTCGGCCGTCGGGCACGACCTCCGTAGCCCGCTGACCTCGATCAAGGCGGCCGCGGGTAGCCTGCGCGACGAGCACCTGCCCCTCGACGACGCCGACCGCGCCGAGCTGCTCGCCACCGTCGAGGAGTCCGCGGACCGGCTCACCGCGCTGGTGGACAACCTGCTCGACTCCTCGCGGCTCGCCGCGGGCGCGGTGACCCCGCTGCTCGCCCCGGTCGGCTACGACGAGGTCGCCGCGACCGCGCTGCTCGGCCTGGAGGGCGCCGACCGGGTCCGGTTGGAGATCGGCGAGGACGTGCCCGACGTGCTCGCCGACGCCGGGCTCCTGGACCGGGTCGTCGCCAACGTCGTGGACAACGCCCTGCGCCACGGCGGCGGGTCCGAGGTCGCGCTGCGGGCCAGCGCCTACGGCGACCGGGTGGAGCTGCGGGTGGTCGACCACGGCCGCGGGGTGGCCCCCCGCGAGCGGGACGCGCTGTTCGCGGCGTTCCAGCGGCTCGGCGACCGCGACGCCGTGGCCGGGCTCGGGCTGGGACTGTCGGTGGCCCGCGGGCTGACCGCGGTGATGGACGGCGGGCTCACCGCCGAGGACACGCCCGGCGGGGGCCTCACCGTCGTCGTGTCGCTGCCCGCCGCGGCCGTCGTGGTGGCGTCGTGAACGCGCCCGCGCGCGGCGCAGCGAACGGGGTGCGGGTGCTCGTCGTCGACGACGACCCGCAGATCCTCCGGGCCCTGCGGATCAACCTCACCGCGCACGGCTACACGGTGCTCGTCGCCGCCGACGGCTCGGCCGCGCTGCGGGCGGCCGCGGACGGGCATCCGGACGTCGTCGTCCTCGACCTGGGGCTGCCCGACCTCGACGGCACCGAGGTCGTCGAGGGGCTGCGCGGGTGGAGCACGGTGCCGGTGATCGTGCTGTCCGCGCGCACCGACTCCACCGACAAGGTCCGGGCGCTCGACGCCGGCGCCGACGACTACGTCACCAAGCCGTTCGGGATGTCCGAGCTGCTGGCCCGGCTGCGGGCCGCGGTGCGCCGCGCCGCCGTGTCGACCGTCGACGGCGAGGCCGTGGTCACCACCGCGGACTTCACCGTCGACCTCGCTGCCAAGACGGTCGCGCGCGCCGACGGCGCCGAGGTGCACCTGACCCCGACCGAGTGGGGGATCCTGGAGCTGCTGGTGCGCCACCGCGGCAAGCTCGTCGAGCAGAAGCGGCTGCTGCGCGAGGTCTGGGGTCCGCAGTACGGCACCGAGACCCACTACCTGCGGGTCTACCTCGCCCAGCTGCGGCGCAAGCTGGAGCCGGTGCCGTCACGGCCGAAGTACCTGATCACCGAGGCGGGGATGGGGTACCGGTTCGACGGCTGAGCCGGCCTCAGCGGCCGAAGTCCTGGGTCCAGTACCCGTCGGCCAGCCCGATGCCGATCGTGGTCAGCGAGCAGTCCAGGATGTTCTTCCGGTGCCCGGGGGACTCCATCCAGTCCTGCACGACGGTCGCCGCGTCCGGCTGGCCCATCGCGATGTTCTCCGCGCCGGGGGAGTCGTAGCCCGCCGCGGTGATGCGGTCGGTGAAGTCCCGGCCGTCGCGGCTGTCGTGGGCGAAGTAGCCCTGGGCGGCCATGTCCTCGCTGTGGCCCTGGGCGGCCGCGCTGATCCGCGGGTCGGCCCGCAGCGCACCGCAGCCCGCGGCGGCCCGCTCGGCGTTGGTCAGCTCCACGACCCGGGCGAGCTCGCCGGACAGCCCGGCCACGGCGCCCCTCGCCG
>NZ_WWFY01000998.1:0-2501 GCF_009864975.1 Pseudonocardia sp. SID8383 | reverse complement strand
GCCGGGCGCCGACGGAGCGGCGGAGGCGTCGGGCGCGGTGGGCGCAGCGGGCGAGGGTGCGGTGGGTGCGGACGGGGCCGCCGCGTCGCAGGCCGGGACGTCGCCCGGCAACCCGGTGAACGCCGTCGCCGGCAGGTACTGGCCGTCGCCGATCCGGACGAACGCGCCGGAGGTGCACTGCACCGGCACCTCGGTGGCGTCGACGGCGATCCCGACCGACTCCGCGCCGGCCTCGGGCCGGGCAAGGATCGGGATGTCCGGGGTGCCCTCGGTGCGGATCGCGGACAGCCGCTGCGACCCGGTCCACAGGTAGTCGACCTGGACCTGCGAGTTGTCCTTCAGGCCGAGGACGTCCCAGAAGATGCCGTCGCCCAGGTCGATGCCCGCCGGGTTGGCGACCCGGCGCCCGAACTGGTCCTTGCCGCCGTTGTGCCCGTTGCGTGCGGCCGCGGCCTGCGGCACGCCCTGGGGCAGGTCCTTCCACATCTCCCGCTGGTTCGACGGGTTCCAGTAGTCGTCCTTGGTGTTCCACGGGCCGATGTCCCAGACCGGGGCGATCGCGCAGCGTCCGTTGGGGGCGCAGACCTTGACCGAGTAGTCGGTCTTGCCGTTGGCCGAGAGCGCCCGGCGCGAGGGCAGCGCGACGAAGCGGTCCCGGTTGACGATCTTGTGGCCGTTCGCGGTGGTGCCGCCGACGAGCCCCTCGCGGGTGGCGAACACCGAGTAGCTGCGCGGAGCGGCCTCGGTGACCGGCTCGCTCTCGGCGCCGGAGCCGGGCGTCGCGGTGAGGGTGAGCTCCCGGACGGTCGGGTCGGCCGCGCCGGTGGCGGTGAGGATCAGGCGTCCCTGCACCTCGGTGACGGCCTCCGGCAGCTCGGTGCGGGAGTCCTGGGCGGGGATCCACTCGGTCCAGCCGCCGCCCGCCCGCTTCCCGCGGACGTCGACCGACGCCGTCGAGCCGGGCGGGGTGTCCGCGACGAGCCGGGAGTCGATCTCCCGGGTCGGGGTGTCCAGGGTGCGCGGCGCGAGGGTCAGCAGCCCGGTCGGGACCACCTCGGCCGGGTCGGCGGAGGACTCCGTGGCCCCCTCGTCGGCCGGGGCCCCGAAGGCCGTCGACCGGTCGAACCGGGCCCCGTCGGGCGAGACGACGACACCGTTGCCGCTGCCCTCGCTCAGCTCCGGCTGCCACGTCGTGCCCGGCTCGTCGGCCATCGCCGGGACCGTGGCGGCGGCACAGAGCGCGCCGGTCGCGGCGAGCAGACCGATGGCCCGCAGCCCGGCCCGCGTGATGCTGCGCATGGACAACCCCCGCTGATCGCTGTGACTCGTGTGACGACGGGGAGCCCTGTGATGGGTGAGGGCTCTGTGCCGCCAGTGGTCGAAGCACACTCGATCTCCGGGGCGGGCGCAACGCACGCTGCGTGAACCAACTCCAAGGTGTGTACACGGATCGGGTGGTGGAGACCGTGACGCAACGCCGTGATCCGACTGCCCACCGTGACCGACAACTCCGCTGGGTGAGCGGTCAGGTGCGGCGCGCCCCCGCCAGGATCTCCGCGACGGCGGTGCGGTCGGGCTTGCCGATCCCGCGCTCGGGCACGGTGTCGGCCCGCAGCAGCAGCCGCGGCACGGCGGCCCGGCCGCACGCCGCGCGGACCGCGGCACACAGAGCGTGATCGTCCGGCGCGGCCCCGGAGGACACCACGAGCGCGGCCACGATCTGGCCCCACTCGTCGTCGGGGAGGCCGACGACGCACGCCGCGCGGACGCCGTCGACCGCCAGGAGCGCCCGCTCCACCGCGGCCGGCGCGACCTTCTCGCCCCCGGTGTTGATGACGTCGTCGACCCGGCCCAGGACGGTCAGCGTCCCGTCCGGTGCGAGCGCGCCGAGGTCCCCGGTCCGGAACCGGCGGACGTCCCCGTCGGACACGAAGGCCTCCGCGGTCGCCTCCGGCGCCCCCAGGTACCCGCCGGCGACGACCGGGCCGCCGAGCACCACCCGCCCGTCGGCCGGGTCGAGGGTGACCTCGACGCCGTCGAGCGGGACCCCGTCGTAGACGCAGCCGCCGCAGGTCTCGCTCATCCCGTAGGTGGTGACCACCCGGATCCCCTCGGCGAGCGCGCGCCCGCGCAGCCGCGGGTCCAGCGCGGCCCCGCCGACGAGCACGGCGTCGTACCCGGCCAGGGCGTACAGCGGGGCACCGCCGTGGTCGAGGATCCGCGCCAGCTGGGTCGGGACGAGGCTGGTGTAGCGGCGGGTGCCGTGCGCCATCCGCCCGGTGGCGCGGGCCAGGCCGTCGGGCCGGAAGCCGTCGCGGACGTCCTGGACCACGCAGGCCGTGTCCGCGAGCAGGGCGCGCAGCACCACCTGGACCCCGGCGACGTGCTCGGCGGGCAGCGTGAGCAGCCATGACCCCGGGCCGCCGAGGCGGGCGTGCGTCGCCGTGGCCGAGGCCCGCAGCGCGTCCGCGGTGAGCGCGACGTACTTGGGCTCCCCGGTC
>NZ_WWFY01000102.1:0-235 GCF_009864975.1 Pseudonocardia sp. SID8383 | reverse complement strand
GGTCGGTCGCGGCCGCCGTCCTCGCCCGGCGGGGGCTGCTGGCACGCAGCGCCGAGCTGTACCGGTGGACCGCGGCGGTGTCCGGGGAGCGCCCGCCCGCGGCGGCCGTGCCCGTGCTGATCGGGACCGGGGCGCTGGAGGAGGCCCGCGCCGTCGTGGGGGTCGACGGCGACGGTTCCGGGTTCGTCGCCGGCCGCGCGCCCACCCTCGTGGACGGCGCCGACGACCTCACCGC
>NZ_WWFY01000997.1:0-2512 GCF_009864975.1 Pseudonocardia sp. SID8383 | reverse complement strand
CCGCCGCCGGCGCGGGCGTCGCGGTCCGGCCGGTGCACTCCGAGGTTCCTCCCGACGCTCCGAGCGCGGCACGGCCGGCGGGCTCGGCCCGACCACGCACCCTCAGCCGGTGGGATGCCGGGCCCGCAGCCGGGTCCGCACCCGCCCGGCCAGCGCCGTGACCAGTGCGACGACGGCGACCAGCCCGACCGCGAGCAGCGCGGCCACCAGCGGGGAGTCGGTGAGGTTGCCGGTCAGCACGCCGAGCACGCCGTAGAGCAGCGTCCACAGCACCGCCCCCGCCGCGACCGCCGGCACCAGCTTCGCCCAGGTCATCCCGGAGACCGCAGCCGCGATCAGGGTCGGCACCCGGCCCGCCGGGGCGACCCGTCCGACCAGCACGACCAGCCAGCCGCGCTCGGCGAACGCGCCGCGCATCCGTTCGATCCGGACCGCGGTGCGCTCGCCGCCGAGCCGCCCGCCCGCGACCGCGGCACGGACCGGGTCCCCGGCCAGCCGGGCGACGGCGAAGGTGACCACGTCACCGAGCAGGGCCGCGGCGAAGGACAGCAGCAGCACGACCGGCAGCGACAGCGCGGAGCTGGTCATCGCCGTCGCGGCGGCGGCGCCGACGATCGCGCCGGTCGGCACGACCGGCAGCACCGACCCGAGCAGCACTCCCCCGGCGACGACGAGGTAGGCGATCCGCCCGGCGTCCGGGCTGAGCTCGGCGTCCAACCACTCCTGCGCGGACGCGGCCAGCAGGTGCGGCGCGCTCACGCCGTCGTTCCGACGGCGGCGCCGGGCGGGAGCACGAGGGTGCGGGTGGGCAGCCCGGCCGCGGCGACGGCGTCGGCGAAGTCGTGCGGCGGGCGTACGAGCAGCTCCCGCATCCGGGACCCGGTCCGCCCCGGGACCGAGCACAGCCCGGCGACGGCGAGGGTCCCCCAGTGCACCGGCAGCGCGACGGCCGGTGCGAGCCGACGGACGGCCTCGGCGGCACCGGCCGGGTCGAGGTGGCCGGGGCCGAGGTTCGGGCCCCACCCCCACACCGGCAGCGCGGCGAGGTCGATCGGGCCCTGGGCGGCGACGTCGTCGAGCCCGGGGAACAGGCCGGTGTCACCGGCGACGTAGACCCGCAGCCCGTCGCCCTCCAGCAGGTGTCCCATCGCGTCGGCCTGCGGGCCGTGGGTGAACCGGGGCCCCCACCGGTGCCCGGAGTGGTCGGCCGGTGTGCCGGTGACGCGCAGCCCGTCGAAGACACGGGTCTGCCCCACGGCGAGCTCGGACACCCGGGCGACGCCGCGGCGGCGGAGCCAGTCGCCGGCGCCCGCGGGCACCACGACCTCCACCGCGCGCGGCAGCCGGCGCAGCGAGGCGAGGTGCAGGTGGTCGGCGTGCAGGTGGGAGATCAGGACCAGGTCGGCTCCGGCGGGCCCCTCCGGGTCGACGGCCGGCGCGGTGCGGCGCAGCGGCCCGACCGAGGGCCCCAGCACCGGGTCGGTCAGGACGGTGCGCCCGCCGATCCGCAGCCGCAGGGTGCTGTGGCCGAGGAAGGTCGTCTCCGGCAGGTCCACACCGTCGAGTATCCCCTCAGGCGTTGCCGAGGACCCGATCGACCGCGATCTGCAGCACCACCCGCGCGGGGTTCTCCCGGGGCTGCTTGTACTCGGCGGCGTAGCGGCGCTCGGCGTCGGCGACGACGTCGGGCTCGTCCCGCACGACGGCGCGGCCCTCCAGCGTGGACCAGGTGCGCCCGTCGACGACGGTGACGCTGACCCGGGCCCCGTCCGGCCCGGCCGCGGCGACGTTGCGCGCCTTCTGCGACCCGCCGCCGCAGATCACCCGGGCGGTGCGCCCGGCCACGTCGACGGTCACCCCCACCGGTACCGCGTGCGGGGTCCCGTCGCGGCGCGGGGTCACCAGGATGCACGGGCGGCGCTGGGACCAGAGCTCGACGAACGCGTCGGAGACACCGTCGTCGAGGGACCGGCGGCGGCGCCGGGGCGGTTCGGGGGTGGTCGTCACGGTCGCCATCCTGGACGTCGTGCCGGGTCCCGCGCGCCCCGGCACGCCGAGGCGCCGGTCACTCCGGGCGACGCCACCCGCCCCGGTGATCCCCGTACGGGCGACTTCCCTGGCCCTGTCGACGGGGTGTCGCTTCACTCTCCGCCATCGGACAGGGCGTCCCGTTCGCCCCACCGGTCACCAGGATCACGTTCGTCACAGGGAGTGGATCATGACCGCACGTTCGCTCGTCCGTCGCACCGGCGCCGTCGCCGCGTCCCTCACCCTCGCCGCTCTCGCCGGGGTCCCGCTGGCCGGAGCGGCGTCGGCCGCGGAACCGGCCGTCACCACGGTGGCGGGCGCCGTCACGGCACCGGCCGCCGTCGCCACCGCGGGCCCGGTCGTGACGGCCCCGGCCCAGGAGGACACCGAGGAGCCGCCCGCCGAGGAGCCCGCGGACGACGCGACGCCGGCCGACGAGGACCCCGAGGCCACCGCCCCGGACGCGACCGGACCCGAGGAGTCG
>NZ_WWFY01000996.1:0-2699 GCF_009864975.1 Pseudonocardia sp. SID8383 | reverse complement strand
GGTGGCGGCCAGCCCGGCGGCGGCCGCGTCGGCGAGCAGCCGCCCCGCCCCGCAGCCGACGTCCAGCAGCCGCGAGCCCGGGCCGGCACCCGCCAGGACACGGTCGAACAGCGGGGATGCGGCAGCGGTGCTCACGGCTCCGACGCTAGTCCGGCCCGGCGTCGCGGTCACCGCTTCGGTGGGAGTGTCTCCACGACGGCGACCGCCTCGGCGACCCAGCCGGCGAGCTCCGGGCCGTCGAGGTCGTCGACGTCGGGCTCGCCGGCCACCCACAGCCAGCCGGTCATCTCGCGGCCGCCCATCACCATCCGCTCGGTCCGCGGGCGCTCCAGCAGCTCCGCGGAGCGGTCCGCGGCCACCCGCACGAGCAGCCCGCCACGTCCGCTCGCGGCGACGGCCATGTGCCCGTCGACCAGGAAGGCGAGCCCGCCGAACATCGTCTTCTCGGTCACCGGCCGGTCCGCGAGCAGGCTGCGCAGACGGGCGGCGAGACCCTCGTCGTAGGCCACCCGGGCGAGTATGGCCCTCAGCGGCCCCAGACGTCCTCGGCGACCGAGACGATCAGCTCCAGCTTGCGCTTCTGGTCGTCGACGGTGAGCTCGTTGCCCTCGACGGTGGAGGAGAACCCGCACTGCGGCGACAGGCACAGCTGGTCCAGCGGCACGTACCGCGCCGCCTCGTCGATCCGGCGCTTGAGCGCGTCCGGGTCCTCCAGCGCCCCGGACTTGGTCGTGACCAGCCCGAGCACCACCTGCTTACCCTTCGGGACGAACCGCAGCGGGGCGAACCCACCGGAGCGCTCGTCGTCGAACTCGCAGAAGAAGCCGTCGACGCCCAGCGTGCCGAACAGCGCCTCGGCGACGTGGTCGTAGCCGCCCTCCGCGGCCCACGACGACCGGTAGTTGCCCCGGCACATGTGGGTGGTGACGTACATGTCCGACGGCCGGTCGGCGATCGCGGCGTTGATCTGGCGGATGTAGCGCAGGTGCTGGGTCTCCGGGTCGTCACCCTTCTCGGCCAGCTGCGCGCGGTGCGTCGGGTCGTTCAGGTAGGCCAGCGCGGTGTCGTCGAGCTGCAGGTAGCGGCAGCCGCGGTCGTACATCGCGCGGAGCTGGTCGGCGTAGGCGGTCGACAGGTCGGACCAGAACTCCTCGACGTCGGGGTAGACCTCGCTGGAGATGACCGACCGGCCGCCGCGGGCGTAGACCATGCTCGGCGAGGGGATCGTGAGCTTCGGGGTCGCCGTGGTGACCTGCGCGGCCAGGTACTCGAACGCCGAGGCGAAGACGGGTTCGTCGAGGTGCACCCGGCTGTCGACGGCCATCCCGGCGGAGGTGAAGTTGTTCTGGCCCGCCGCGTTGCGCATCGCGACCTCGACCCGGCCGGAGGTCTTCGTGACGCCGCCGAGGGCGTAGATGAAGTCCATGTGCCAGGAGGTGCGGCGGAACTCGCCGTCGGTGGCCGAGCGCATGCCGACCGACTCCTGCAGCGCGACGACGTCGGTGATCGCGGCGTCCTCGGCCGCGCGCAGGCCCGCGTCGTCGAGCTCACCCGCGGCGTGCCGCTCCCGGGCGGCGAGCAGGGCGGGCGGCCGCAGCAGCGAGCCGACGTGGTCGGCCCGGAACGGCGGGACGGTGCGGACGAGCGACTCCACTGTCTTCTCCGGCATCGGGCGAACGTATCGCCGTGTCCGCATGTCCGCCGACGTCACTTCCGGAGAATGGAAGGTCTATCGCGCATGCCAGCGCGGGGACCGCTTCTCCCGGGCCGCAGCGGCACCCTCCGCCGCGTCCTCGGTGGTCGCGACGACCTTCCGCAGCGTCTCACCGAAGCGGATCGCCTCGGTGGTACCCATCTCCGGTCCGCGCACCGCCATCTCCTTGATCGCGCGCTGGGCGAGCGGCGCCCCCGCGGTGAGCCGCCGGGCGAGGTCCCGGGCGGCGTCGCCCAGCTCCTCGTGTGGCACGACCCACCCGGCGAGGCCGATCTCGTGCGCGCGCCGCGCGTCGATCGTCTCGCCGGTGAGCAGCAGTTCCATCGCGTACTGCCGGTCGATCATCCGGGGCAGCCGCAGCGCACCGACGATCGTCGGGACGCCCAGCCGGGCCTCCGGGAAGGAGAAGGTGGCGCGATCCGAGGCGATCACGAAGTCGCACCAGGTCAGCAGCGTGACGCCGTAGCCGACGGCGGGTCCGTTCACCGCGGCGACGATCGGCTTGAAGATCTCCCAGCCGCTCTCCAGCGAGTTCACCGTCGGCCGCTCGAAGAAGCTGCCCGGGAAGTCGCCCGCCGGGTTGCCGGTGGTCGAGCGCGTGTCCGCCCCGGCACAGAACGCAGGACCCTCGCCGGTCACGATCGCGACCCACGCCTCCTCGTCGGTGCGGAAGCGGTCCCAGGCGGCGTTGATCGCGCGCCGCATGTCCCCGTCGATCGCGTTGCGCTTCTCCGGGCGGTCGTAGGTGATCGTGACGACGTGTCCGTCGCGTTCGTAGCGCACCCCGTCGGCCATCGGATCATCCTGGCGGGCTCAGCCGGACGCGGCGACCCCCGGCGCCGCGGCCAGGTGCCGGGCCAGCGGCACCGCGGCCTCGCGCACCGCACGTTCGAGCTCCCAGCGGCGCCCGGTGAAGTCCGCCCGGCTGACGACGACCGACAGCGCGGACCCGCCGCCCGGGTGCGGCACCGCGACCGCGAGCCCG
>NZ_WWFY01000995.1:0-26694 GCF_009864975.1 Pseudonocardia sp. SID8383 | reverse complement strand
CCCGGCCCCGTCTGACCCGCGCCCGGTCCCGCGCCGGCGAGGTCGTCGCCCGCACCACCGGGCTGCTGGGCCTGTCGTCGACGAAGCGGGCCGCGATCCTGGCCATCGTGGTCTGCGCGCTCGCACTGACCGTCGCGGTGCCGCTGCACAACTTCGTCGCCCAGCGCCAGGAGCTGGCCGACGTCTCCGACCGGCAGCAGGCGCTGGAGGCCGACGTCGCGCGGCTGTCCTCCGACCGCGCCCGGCTCTCGGATCCGGCCGAGGTCGAGGCGCAGGCCCGGTCCCGGCTCGGGATGGTCCAGCCGGGGGAGACCCCCTACGTCGTGCAGTTCCCGGCCCCGCCGGCGCCGGTCGTCGAGGACGGCCAGGCCGAGCCCGGCGTGCCCTGGTTCCACACCCTGTGGAACGACGTCACGGGCGACCCGCGACGATGACGGTGTGAGCAGCACTCGTTCCCGTCCGCCCGGTCTGGAGCCGGGCCCGGTCGCCCAGGCCGACCTCGACGCCGTCGCCGACCAGCTCGGTCGCGCCCCGCGCGGGGTCCTCGCGGTCGCCTACCGTTGCCCGTCCGGGCACCCGGCGGTCGTGCAGACCGCGCCGCGGCTGCCCGACGGCACCCCGTTCCCGACGCTGTACTACCTGACCTGCGCCCGGCTGGCGTCGCGGATCGGGACCCTCGAGGCCGAGGGCCGGATGCGGGAGATGGAGGAGCGGCTGGCCGTCGACGACGAGCTGGCCGGCGCCTACCGCCGCGCCCACGAGACCTATCTCGCCGAGCGCGACGCCATCGAGCCGCTCGCCACGCACCCCGACGTCACGGCCGGGGGGATGCCGGACCGGGTCAAGTGCCTGCACGTGCACGTCGCGCACGCCCTCGCCGCCGGGTCCGGGGTGAACCCGTTCGGCGACGAGGCCCTCGACGAGATCGGGGAGTGGTGGCGGTCCGGGCCGCCCTGCCTCTAGATCCCCGGCGTCGCCCGCTCCAGCAGCACCCCGACGCTGTCCTTGCCCGGCCGCGTCCCGGCCGTGCGCAGCGGCCCGTCGGCGTCGAGCCGGGTCGCGAGGAAGACGTCCGCGACGGCCGTCGGGGCGTGGCGGACCACCAGCGACCCCTGCAGTGCCAGCGCGGCCAGCTCCGCGAGACGGCGGGCCCGGCGCTCCTCCGGTGCGGCCAGCTCGGCGCGCAGCGCGGTGACCGTCGCGTCCAGCCGCGGGTCGGCTCCCGCCGCGAGGTCGATCTCGCCGAGAAGTGCCTCGACGGCGTGCGGCTCGCGGGCGATGGCGCGCAGCGCGTCGAGCGCGGTGACGTTGCCCGAGCCCTCCCAGATCGAGTTCAGCGGCGCCTCCCGGTAGAGCCGGGGCAGGTCGGACTCCTCGACGTAGCCGTTGCCGCCCAGGCACTCCAGCGCCTCGGCGACGACGGTCGAGGTCCGCTTGCACACCAGGTACTTCGACACCGGCAGGGCCAGGCGCAGCAGCGCCGTCTCACCCCGGTCGACCGCACCGGCCAGCCGCAGCGCCAGGACGGTCGCGGCCTCGGTCTCGACGGCGAGCTCGGCGAGGACCTCGCGCATCAGTGGCTGGTCGGCCAGCCGCGCCCCGAACGCCGACCGATGGGCGACGTGGTGCGCCGCCTCGGTGACCGCGGCCCGCGCAGTCGCCGCGGAGCCCAGCACACAGTCGAGCCGGGTCATCGAGACCATCTCGATGATCGTCCGGACGCCGCGGCCCTCGTCGCCGACCCGCCAGCCGACCGCGCCCGCGTACTCGATCTCCGACGACGCGTTGGACCGGTTGCCGAGCTTGTCCTTGAGCCGCTGCAGCCGGATCGCGTTGCGCGTGCCGTCGGGCAGCACCCGGGGCAGGACCAGGCAGGTCAGCCCGCCGGGGGCCTGGGCGAGGGTGAGGAACAGGTCGTTCATCGGGGCGCTGGTGAACCACTTGTGGCCGGTGAGGCGGTAGCTGCCGTCGGGCTGAGGGGTGGCGACGGTGGTGCCGGCGCGGACGTCGGAGCCGCCCTGCTTCTCGGTCATCGACATGCCCGCGAGGAGGCCGTCCTTGCCGGCCGGGACGGCGAGGCCGGGCATGTAGCGGCGGGCGGTCAGGCCGGGCTCGTAGGCGGCGGCGAGCTCGGGCGCGTGCCGCAGTGCGGGTACCGACGCGTAGGTCATCGAGATCGGGCACAGGTGACCCTGCTCGACCTGCGAGGTGAGGTAGAAGCCCGCCGCGCGGGTGACGTGCGCGCCGGTCCCGGGCTCCTCCGCCCACGGAGCGGCGGCGAGGCCGTGTCCGACGCTGGTGCGCATCAGCTCGTGCCAGGACGGGTGGAACGTGACCTCGTCGACGCGGTGCCCTGTGCGGTCGTGCGTGCGCAGCTCCGGCTCGCAGGCGTTCGCGGAGCGGGCGTGCTCGCGGTGCTCCGCGGTCCCGACGGCCGCGGCCACCGACTCCAGCGCCGCCGCGTCCCCGCCCTCCCGCGCGAGCGCCTCGACGACGGCCGGGTCCGCGGAGAGCAGGTCGCCGTCCGAGCGCGGCGGGACCTGGTTGAGGACCTCGTGGGTGCCGAGGTCGGACACCGGGGCCGGGGTGTGCGTCGTCGCCATTACCGGAGGGTAACCCGGACGGGCGGCTCCACCGGCCGATCCCGACTACGGTGAGGCCCGACGGTCGCCGAGAGCAGGGAGTGCCGATGTCGCGGGTCGCCGCCATCGACTGCGGAACTAATTCGATCCGGCTGCTGGTCGCCGACGTCACCGAGGCGTTCGACGGGCAGAAGGGGCTGCGTGACCTGCACCGCGAGATGCGGATCGTGCGGCTGGGCAAGGGCGTCGACGCGACCGGCCGGCTCGACCCGGAGGCGCTGGAGCGGACCCGGGTGGCGCTGGTCGACTACGCCGTCGCCGCCCGCCGTAAGGGAGCCGAGCGGATCCGGATGGTCGCGACGTCGGCGACCCGGGACGCGTCGAACCGCGAGGACTTCTTCGCGATGGTCCGCGACACCCTGGGCGTCGAGGCGGAGATCATCTCCGGCGACGAGGAGGCGCGGCTGTCGTTCGTCGGCGCCGTCGGCGACCTCGACCCCGACGACGGCCCGTTCGTGGTGACCGACGTCGGCGGCGGGTCCACCGAGGTCGTCGTGGGGGAGCTGCGCGACGGGGCCGCCGTGGTGACCGCGGCGAAGTCGGTCGACATGGGGTCGGTGCGGCTGACCGAGCGCTGCCTGCCCTCGGACCCGCCGTCGGACGCCGAGATCGACTCCGCGCGTGCGGTCGCCGCCGAGGTGCTGGCCGAGGCGTTCGCATCGGTGCCGGTCGAGACCGCGACGACCTGGGTCGGGGTGGCCGGGACGATCACCTCGCTGTCCGGGATCGCCCAGGAGCTGCCCGCCTACGACCGCGAGCAGGTGCACGGCTCGACGCTGACCCGCGAGGACCTGCACCGGGTCGCGGACCTGCTGATCCGGTCGTCGCGGTCGGAGCGGGAGAAGCACGGTTCGCTGCACCCGGGCCGCGTCGACGTCATCGGTGCCGGGGCGCTGGTCGTGCAGGCCCTGGCCGACGAGCTGCATGCGCGCGCCGGGATCGACCGGGTCGTCGTCTCCGAGCACGACATCCTCGACGGGATCGCGCGATCGATCGCATGAACCTGGCGGTCCTGGACCAGCGGATCTCCGAGTGCCGGGCCTGTCCGCGGCTGGTCGAGTGGCGCGAAAAGGTGGCCCGGGAGAAGCGGGCCGCGTTCCGCGACGAGACCTACTGGGGACGCCCGGTGCCCGGCTTCGGTCCACCCGACGCGAGGATGCTGATCGTCGGGCTGGCTCCCGCCGCGCACGGCGCCAACCGGACCGGGCGCATGTTCACCGGCGACCGCAGCGGCGACGTGCTCTACGCCGCGCTGTACGCCGTCGGACTGGCCTCGCAGCCGACCGCCTCGCACATCGGCGACGGCCTGGAGCTCCACGGGGTCCGGATCACCGCGCCCGTGCACTGCGCGCCGCCGGCGAACAAGCCGACCCCGGCCGAGCGCGACGCCTGCCGGAACTGGCTGGAGCAGGAGCTCGACCTGCTCGCGCCGACGGTCCGCGGGGTCATGGTGCTCGGCGGCTTCGGGTGGCAGGCGCTGCTGCCGGTGCTCGCCGGGGCGGGGTGGACGGTCCCGCGGCCGGCCCCGAAGTTCGGGCACGGGGCGTCGGTGACGCTGGCCCCGGCCGGGCCCGACCGGGAGCCGCTGGAGCTGTTCGGCTGCTACCACGTGAGCCAGCAGAACACCTTCACCGGACGGCTGACCCCGGCCATGGTCGAGCAGGTCCTGGCGGATACCGCGCGCGCCGCGGGATTGTCGCCGATCCGACGATGAACATCCTCGCCGCTGCTCGGGGGGCTCTTCCGGGGTGGCTGTGCTCTGCTCACCTCCACGCAACACCCTCCGCCGCGACGCCCCCGCCTGTCCGGTCGCCTCGCGTCCCCCGCGCCGCAGACGTCGCCGAGATGCAGCTCAGCGGGGTTCCGGTACGGGTCGTCGCCCGCTGAGCTGCATCTCGGCGACGTCCCGGTCCCGCGGCTCAGCCGGTGGTGAAGCGGTGCAGGCGCATCGCGTCCTGCATGGCGGGGACGTGCCCGGCCGCCGACAACAGCGGGCGCAGCCACACCCGCGGCTCACGCAGGGACACCTCGTCGTAGATCGAGATGTCGTCGCGCTCGGTCAGCGACGGGTGCCGGTGCGCGAACTCCGCGGGATTCCACGACCACCGGAACTCGGTACCGACGGCGCGGAACGTCGGCGTCCAGCGCGAGGCACGCACCGTCCACGGAGCGATGGCGTCGAACGCCAGCGTCGCCGCGGGTGTTCCGGACACGACCCGGTCGACGGTGGCGTGCACGGCATCGGCCGGGACGTACATGAAGAGCCCCTCGGCGACGACGAGTGTCGGCAGCGTCGGGTCGACGGCGGACCACCAGTCGTCGTCGGTGACGGAGCCGGGGACCTGCTCGATGCTGTCGGGGAGGTCGTAGAGACGGCGTCGGACCTCCATCACCTCGGGCTGGTCGACGTCGACCCAGCGGCACGTCGACGGCACCCCGACCCGCAACGGCCTGCTGTCCAGCCCGCAGCCCAGGTGCAGGACCTGCCCGGCGGGCTCGGTGGAGAGGAACTCCCGTGTCCAGCCGTCGAGGATCGCGGCGCGGCACACGATGGTCGAGACGTCGCCGGTGAACTGCCAGAGGCCGTGGACATCGTGCTCGATGCGGTCCCAGACGGGCTCCGCCCACGGGTCGCCCAGGATCGGGCGGCGGGACCGGGCGTCCAGGCGTCGCATGTAGAGGGTCATCAGCAGGGTCGCCGCGGCGCCCCGGAGGTCGACCTTCTCGGTGCTCGGCATGAGTCCTTCCCGCCCTGGCTACGCTGTCGCGGCGCCCCCGTAGCCCAACGGCAGAGGCAGGCCCCTTAAAAGGGTCCCAGTGTCGGTTCGAGTCCGACCGGGGGCACCCCCCTTCCACGTCGAGAATACCCCTCTGACCAGCGATTACACCCGACGAAGCCGAGATGATGTTGTCCGGTCGTACCCGGCCCTGACCGGTGCTCGGCGGGTGGCTGTACCGAATACGTACCGAAGTTCCGTCGCTCACGGGGTAGCCCCAAGGGCGTCGGCGATCCGCTGCCGGGCGGCGTCCTCCTGGCCGACGATGCACTTCGCGTAGATCTGGTGCAGGACGGCGACGCTGTGCCCGGCCCACTCGGCGACCTGGGTCGAGGGCACGCCCGCGTTGAGCCATGTCGACACCGCGGCGTGGCGGAGGTCGTAGGGGCGTCGGGCGAGCGGCGAAGCGGCCTCCGACTCGGTGAGAGCGCTCGCGCGAGCTTTCCGCCATACCCGGCAGTAGGTGCCCTCCGGGAGATCACCACCGCGGACACCGCGGAACAGCCGGCCATCCGGCGTCGTGCCGTGCTCGGCGAGATGCGCCCGCAGCAGAGCGGTGAGCGGAGGGGGAGACGGGACCGAGCGGGTCTCACCGCGGGCCCGGTGCTTCAACTCCCGCTCCTCGCGGCGCCGGCCGTTGTCGGTCCAGGAAGCGCCGGCCTCCGGGGTAGAGCCGGTCAGCAGCAGCTCGCCCCAGCCTTCAGCTGGAAGTTGGAGGTCAGCGGCGCGGAGTGTCACAGCCTCGCCCGGCCTGAGGGCGGCGTAGTAGAGCAGGCCGAAGAAGGCGACCAGGCCCGGGCCGCTCGGCTTCTGACTGCCCACGGCGGACAGCAGGGCGCGGGCCTGAACGGTGTTGACGACGGCTCGCTTGTCCACCGTCTTCACCGTGCGCGGGATCTTCCACGCAATCGCGGTCACCGGGTTGCGGGTCAGGAGCCGACGCTCCACCGCGTACTCGCCGAGGTTGACCACGACGCCACGTTGCCGAGCGATCGAGGCCGGGGCTGCACGGCCGCCGTCGCCACGCACCGTCAATGCGTCCAGGACAGCGCGTACGACGGCCGGTTCGGCCAGGTCACCCACCTCACGGGTGTTCCGTTCCAGCCATGCCAACGCACGCGCAATCGGCTCTGGCGGCGCGGCATTCGTGCTGGCCCGGACGTTGAACGCCCACGCGGTCAAAGCCTTGCGCAACGTGGCGTCGTCCGGCCGGCCTCGCTCACTCGTGATCAGCGCGAAAGTGGCGTTGGTGAGCGCCCGCGCCGTGTTGCGCCGCGAGTTCGGAGCCAGGTGCGGCCACTTCATCGCTGCGTAGTCCCGGGCGAACGCGAGCCACCCGACGCGCCGTTCGGAGCGATCCATCGACATCGGACGGCCGGTGTCCAGTGAGAACGCCTCGCCACGCCGCGCAGCAACCAGCAGCTCGGACCGGAAAGCATCAGCCAGAGCCGCGGTCTTGTACGGGACTCGCCAGCGTCGCCCAGCAACCGACCACTTCACTGTGTGCGTCGTGGTCCGTGCGCCCGAGTACACCTCGACCTTCCAGATCCGCACGTCGTAGGAGGTCTCCATCAGGCTGCCTCCTCGTGCGCATCGAGCCAGCGCTCCAACTCCGCACGACGGACCCGCAGGTCACCGTTGGGGAGCTTGATGCACCGCGGGGCCCGGTTCTTCGCCCGCCACTCGTAGAACGTTGACCGCGAGATCCTGAGTTCTGCGCACACCTGCATGACCGTCAGCCGCTCCGTCGTCTTCGTCATGCCGCTGCTCCCTCAGTTGCCGAACGGTCGGGTGGGGCGTCGCTTGTCGCCAGGACGGCGGCGTCGTAGTCCGCGCGCCATCGGCTCCGTTGGTTGATCGCATGGAGCAGCAGCACCGTGCGAGGAGGCACGTCCGAGTCCCCGGGCTTGGTCGTCTCCCAGGTGAACGGGCCGTCGTCGACGGCGTAGGCGGGCTGCACCCCTGCCCGGTCGAGCAGTTGCCGAACGAACGCCGTCCGCTCCGCGCGGTGGTCCGAGAGCGACTTGTTGGACCACTTCCGTGAGACCAGTACCCGGCGTCCGGCGATGCCGAGGTGCTCGGGCTTGTGCGCTTTGCCCTTGCACTGCCCTGGCGTCGTCCCGGGTCGGGCGCCCTTGGGCTCGATGCCATAGAGCAGCCAGATCGGGCAGCGCGGCGAGCACGGCGTGATGGCCAGCTCGGCGGCCAGGCGGCGGGCGTGCTCCCGCTGGCGAGACGTCGCGGACTCGTCGAGGCCGGCGGCCTGCCCGACGGACTTGGTGAGGTACTTGGTCAGGTAGCCGATGTGCCGTCCAGCCTCCTCAGAACCGCCGAGGATGCCCTTGACGTGGACCTGCGGCCCGAACACCACTGTGTGTGCCGGAGCCGCGAGCGCGTCCGGGTCGGTGGCCTCGTCCCAGGTGGGCAGCGGCTCGCGAGTCTCGGGGTCGACGAACGCCTTGTGGTGGTGGTCCCAGCGCGGGAGCCGGTCCCCGCTGTAGACGATCTCGTCGTGGTGCGGCCACCACACCTGGTGGTAGGTCGCAGCCGTGATCGCCCGCAGCTCGGTGCGGGGGATGGTGCCGCGGATGGCGGCGTGGAAGTGCGGTGCCCCGCGCTTCTGCGGCTCGACGGTCCCGAAGTACTGCACGTCCCAGCCCACACACCGGCGGGTGTTCTGCCAGAACCGGTCCAGCAGCTTCGGGAAGTGGATCGCGTCGCGGGCGGCGCGGCGGTAGTCGTAGGTGTCCGGGTCGAGCGCGGCGCCGTGCTTGTCCACCCGCCCATACGTGTCGAGGGTCAGGGTGAGGAACGTGGAGGGGCGGTACTTCCCTCCGAACACCCGTCCGAGGGTGCGGTTCTCGACCGGGCGGCGGGGCAGGTTCGGTGCGTCCTGCCGTCGGCGGGTGGAGCGGCGCACGGTCTGGGGTGTCGGGTCGAGCGGGGCCAGGCGGCCGCGGACCCCGAGTGCGCGCAGCTCCTGGTCGACCTCGGCGACGGTCTCGCGGATCTCCTCGCACTCGGCGTCGTCGCCCTTGGCGCGGGCGTCGGTGTAGGCGGCGTGCAGGTCCGCCCGGACCGTCATCAGCTCTTTCTGCGCGGCGGTGGGGTCGGCGGGTTTGACGATGGGTTCGTCTTCGAGGTGCCAGCCCTCGCGGCACTGGACCATGCGCAGGCGTCGGGCCTTCTCCGCGCAGGGGCGGCACTGGTCCTCCCGCGTGGACCCGCACGGGACGGGGACGACGTCGACCCGCCCGCTGCTCTGGTCGATGCGGCGCATGGCCAGCGGCCGGATGCAGACGCCGTGGTCCTCGGCGAGCTGCGTCGCGACCTCGTTCGAGAGCGCGAGCATGGCCTTCTGTGCGCGGGTGAGCTTCTCCTGGTCGATCGGCTCGGTGCCGGTCGCGGCGTTCACGCGGCACCTCCGGCGGGTAGTGCGGGTGTGCCGGGGCGGAACGGCAGCACCGGCGCGGGGCGGCGGGCCGGGTCGGGCGAGGGGGCGGTGACGAACCGTTCTAGGGCCTTGATCGCGTCATCCGGAACCCACGCGGCGCGCACGCGCAGGGGCTCGCGGACGCCTTCCCCGAACAGGTAGCCGACACCGGGTTCGGACTCGCCGATGCGGTTCGCCCACGCACCCCGGTCGTACGCCTGATCGCCCAGGACCATCCCGACGTGGCTCTTGGAGGCCACGCGAAGGCAGATGCGGCGCGGGAACAACTCCCGCACCGGGACAGTGTCCTTGGTCGGCTCCTGCACGTAACCGCGGACGGTGAACCCCAGCGCCCGGCCCTGGGTGGTCAGCAGCGCGATGCGTTCGGTGATGGCCTCGCGGGTCTTGCGGGCGCCGACGTAGCGGAGCAGGGCGCCGATCTCGTCGAACTCCACGATCTCCAACGGAGTCTCGGTCGTGATCGGGACGAGGCGGGTGGTTCCGGCGTGCTCGCGCTTGCGCGCTTCCATCTGCTCGACCAGGTCGTCGAGCAGGGCCAGGGCGTCCTTGCTGGTGACGGCGTAGCGGTGGAACACGTCGCGGCCGTAGGCCAGTTCCATGCCCTTCGGGTCGATGCCATTGACCCGGACCAGGCCGTCGCGGATGGCCGGGGCGATCGACAGCAGGGGCGTCCACATCAGGGAGCCCTTGCCTGCCCCGGTGGCGCCGCCGATCAGGGTGTGGCTACCGCGGATCGACTGCCGCCACGGTGTGCCGTACTCGGTAGCTCCGGACAGCACCCGGTCCAGGTCGATCGCGTCCCCGGGGAGGCCGGCCATGGCGTCGAGGTCGGGTGCGGTGACGACGGCGTCGAGGAGGTTGCGGCGCTGGTAGTCGATCGACACCACGTTCGGGCTCAGTTCGCGGACCTGGCAGCGGTTCACCCCGCGAGCCACCGCGAGGGCGCGGGCGGCAGTGTCGAAGTCCTCCGGGGTCTGCCCGGCGACCAGACGGACCTTGACCTCGTCCCACGAGGGTCCGGAGCGGACCGAGAGGATGCGGGGGAGCTGGTCGCGGCGCGGTCGCTCCCGGGGGGCGGTGGCGGTGCGGCGCAGCGGGTTGACCTGGATGACCGTGGCCCCGCCGCGGTCGGGGACCGTGAGGCCGACCGAGCGCAGCCAGCGCGGCATCCGGGGTGCGTAGACGAGCCAGCGCTGCCACCAGGAGCGCAGGTGACGTCCGGCCCAGTGGTCGAACGAGGGCAGCGACGTGACCCGCCACACCCCGAGCACGACCGTCACGGCGGTGAGGGTGAGTAGCAGCGACAGCCAGCCCCACCACCAGCACCACGCCGATACCACGGCAACTGTCGTAGTGGTGCGCCAGTGCCGGACCGCCCACACGACCGCGAGGACGAGGCCCTTGGCGGCGAACCAGAGGGCGAGGAACACGACCGCGGCGGTGGCGAGGGCTTCCAGGACCTTCGCGAGGTAATGGCCGATCTTGTAGAGCAGGTAGACGGTGACCGCGGCCAGGGCGCCGCCGACGGTGAGGATCTGGTTGACCGACAGCGGCACATCGGCCGGTGAGGCAGCAGCGGTGATCACTTTCGGCCTCCCTTGCCACGGGCGGTGCGGACGGTGGACAGCGGGACCAGTGCGAGCTGGTCGAGGTGATCGGCGCACCGGCGGCGACGTGGGTCGGGGCGCTCGTGGAGCGGTGTCCGGCAGACCTCGCACCGGGTCGGGCGGGTCGGCTTGGTGGCGTTCATGCGACGTCACCTCCGGCGGCCGGGGTGGTGGTGATGGTGAGCCCGGCGCGGTGCAGAGTCCGGCGCTCGCCGGGGGTGGTACCGCCGGTGATGCCGTAGCGCCGGGCCGGGTCCTCCGTGGCGAGCGCGTCGGCGAGGCAGGCGGCGCGGACCGGGCAGCCCCGGCACACCCGACGTGGTGTCTCGACCGAGGCCGCGCGGTCGTCGACGGGGAAGAACAGCTCGGTGTCCAGCCCGGCGCACGCGGCGTCATCCCGCCAGCGGACATCGGTCGTTGCGGCGGTGGGGTCGGTGATCGGGACCAGCCGCAGCACCGGCCGGCCCTGGCTCGGGGCGCTCATCGGGCCACCGCCGAGGTGTCCGGGAGCCCGGGGGCGGCGGGGTCGGTGAGGCCGAGGTCGGCCCAGTTGGACATGGCCCCGGCGACGTCGGAGGTGGGTCGGCCGTCGGCGAGGGCCTGCCAGTCGTCGGCGGTGTCGGTCCAGTAGCGGGCCTGGCGCTCGTTCTCCATGACCGCGGTGACGACGGCCTGGACGTAGACGACCGGCGCGTAGTTGGTGGCCGTGTCGCGCTGCAGAATGGCCCACCAGCGGGCCCGGCGGGTGTGGAGCTCGGCGAGCCGACGGGCCCGGGCGGCGTGGGCGAGCAGGTCCCCGGCCGAGGGTCGGGCGGTGTCGCGGATCGCGCGGCTGGTGCGGCGGAGGCCGGCTTCGACGAGACGGGCCACCGGCACGACCTGGGCGTCGGTGGGGTCGGTCGTGGTGTGGGCATGACGGGGTAGGGAGGTGTGCATCTACGCTCGGTGTCCTTCCGAGTCTTAGTGCCTGGCAGGGCTACGAGGGGCGAGGAAGATCGGAGGGGAGCCCGCTACGGACGGGCTTCCCTCCACCTGACGCGGTGGGTGAGTGGCAGCTCAGGCCGCGTCCTGGTTCTTGCCCGGGGCCGGGCGCTGGTGGCCGGGGGCGCGCATCCCGGCGGCGCGGAAGCTGTAGGCGACGCGGGGCCGGCCTCCGGTCTCCTGCACGTACGGGGTGACGGTGAGGCCGTCGAACTCGACCGGGCGGAACGGCAGCCCTGCGGCGGCCTCGGGCGGGACCGGCTGGTGCGGTGCCGCGATCTTCACCGTGACCGTCTTGTCGGTGCGGCGGGCCTCGGGGTCGGCGTCGAGGACCGAGACCGACCACACCGGCAGCCCGGTCTCCTTGTCGGTCTGCTGGACCGGGCGGCCGGGGGAGGACTTGTCGAAGTCCCGGACCGGCTCGACCTCGGACACCACGAACGCGCCGTGGGGGAACACGTCGCCCATCGCGACGGGGAACTTGTTCTTGATCGCCATGACTGGCGCCCTCCTCGGGTTGCTCGGCGACACGGTCGGGTGTGCCGAGGTCAGACCGACGGAGCGGACTTGCCCGCCCCTGTTGCGGACTAACAAGTCCTACAGTGAGGCGAACTAGTCCGGTTGTCAAGGACTAGGAAGTCCTACGACGATGGGGTGCGTGGAAATGGGCGAAGTGATCCGGAGGCGTCGAGCGGATCTCGGCATGTCGCAGGCCGACCTGGCGCGGGTGGCCGGCATCGACACCCGGCAGATTCGTCGCTACGAGGCGGGGGAGCAGCAGCCGCTGCTGTCGGTCGCGTTGACCATCGCCGACGCCCTCGGGGTGTCGGTGAGCGAGCTGGCCGGCCGCGCGCCCGGGCGCGTCTCGCTGAGTGGAGACTGGTGGGCGTCATGGCAGACGACCCGCGACGGCGTCGAGAAGGTCGCCACGCAGCCTGTGCGCATGCGTCAGGAGGGCGACCTCGTGCACATTGCCGCAACTCAGCGTGGACTCAGTCAGGCAGAGGGTGGCTATTTGTGGTCAGGCGAGCTGCGCCTCTGGGACAACCAGATTCTCACCGGCTGGTACGCGGCGGCTGACGGGGCTGTTCGGTCGAAGGGCACGATGTTTCTGGCCATGCACCCTCACGGAATCGAGTTTACCGGTCGATGGGTGGGGCTCGGCTACGACGACAATATTATGACCGGTTGGGCAACCATGGGTAAGACTGCTAAAGATTCTGAGCGGGCGATGTCTGAGCTTGTGGCAGTGCGAGGCGGCATCGCATGATCACCGGCGGGCAGATTGAGTTGTGCGAAGTCGTTGTCACCGCGCCTGACCCGGAATGGCTGTACGAATTCGCCAGATCTCTCGTGGCTGATCGACTGGCATCTAATGCACACAATTTTGAGCCAGTGCGATCTGCGTACCGGTGGGACGGTGAGTTGCGCGAACGCACCGAGGGGCGTGTGGCGCTGCATACGAGACGGTCGCTTGTTGCGAGGATAGTAGAGCGCGCCGAGAAAGATCACCCTTATATGGTGCCGAGCGTGAGTGCTCGTCCCATTTATGACGGTAACCCGCGTTATCTTGAGTGGATTGCGGCGGAGACCCGGCAGGGCTGATCAGATCCTTCTCTCCTCTAAAACGGAGTCGGCGGAGAGACGTTCTTGCAGCTCTTGCTTGACTCCGACCGGTTGCGAGCTACTCCTCATCCCGCAGGTCGCCTTGCTCTCCCTTGACCTCGATCTCCTCGAGAGTGTAAGCCCGTTTTGTCGCCATTGAACTTCCTCGTGCGACCTTCTCGTGTACCGCAAAACGCGCTGCAACTACTAGTGTGCAGCCTCAAGCCCGGCCCGCAGGCCTCAAGCAGCGAGGTGATGGCCCGACAGGTGCTCGACGCCATGGCCGATCACGGTGTCGCCGGCGACACGCTGCGGGTCGCCGACTACGACGTGAAGCCCGGCACCGCGGCCGACATGGGCGAGGGTGACCAGTGGCCGCAGATCCGCAGCCGGATCTATGACGCGGACATCCTGGTGTTCGCGACCCCGACCTGGGTCGGGCACCCGTCGAGCGTGGCACAGCGGGTCCTGGAGCGGCTCGACGCGGAGCTGTCCGAAACCGACGACCAGGGGCGACCCGAACTGTTCGGCAAGGTCGCGGTCGTCGCTGTGGTCGGCAACGAGGACGGCGCACACAAGATCGTCGCCGACTCGTTCCAGGCACTCAACGACATGGGGTTCACCATCCCCGCAGGCGGAGCGACCTACTGGAACTCCGAAGCGATGAACCCGGTCGACTACAAGGATCTCGACCAGACCCCGGAACCGGTCGCGGCGACGACCGCGACGCTGGGCCGCAACGCCGCCCACCTGGCCCGGGTGCTCGGCGCCCAGCAGTACCCGGCCTCCTGAGACCGAGCCCCCTTCAGGGATGTCCAGTTTGCGCTGCGCGGTAGTTGCCGGGCCGGGGCGTCAGCGGCAGGGCACGACGATGCGCTACTACCGCGCGGTGAACAGCCTGCAGCACAGCGCCGTGCACGGCCTACCGGCGGGCCCGCCGCGACTGGATGGGCGCTGTGCAGTAGCGGCCAGTTGATCTGAGGGTCGGCCTGGCGGTCGGCGTGATGCACAGGGCCAGGGTCAGTGACGCTGGCCGTTCCCGTCTCAGAGCAGGTCTACCTCGAGCGACGGGTCGACGCGACGCAGTCGCTCTGGGTCCGTGGACAGCGCCGGCCATCCCCGCTCCCGGCACAAGGCGGCTACGGACGCTGCCAGCGGGTCGTACACCGAGGCTGCGGAGGTCTCGTCGAGCAGACGGGCTGCCTCGGCGGGGGAGTCGGTCAGGACGACATAGGGCGCGGCGAGCAGCAGGTCAACCTCGGCGACGAGGCCCGGCCGCAGACAGAGGGCCTCGTCACGAGCGAAACGCGGAACGACGAACGTGAGCCCCAGTTCCCAGGCCAGGGCGTACCAGGTAGCCATGCCCAGATGCCCGTTGGCGTAGGCGTCGAGCGCGCTCGCGTCGAGGACCTTCCCGCTCACAGTGTTCGCGGTAAGCGCAGGTTGAGTGCTCAGGACACGTCCGCCACGGGGTAATGCGCTCGGATGTGATCCTCGCCCGGCCACTCACGGCCGGCGGTGGCGTAGATGCGCCGGTAATGCTCCAAGGTCGGAGCGCCGAACCGGGTGGCGTGGTCGCGCACGACCTGGTCGTGGCGAGAGTCGCGCCGCTCAGGACGCAGCTCTCCCGGCCCGGCCGCGGCGATCGGAACGATGTCGGCGACGGCGTGGCCCTGACGGACGACGCGAACTCGTGAACCTTTCGACGCACGCTCGATCGCGGCCGCGACCCCATCCGGATCGTCGGGCGACACTTCGAACGCCTCGCTCACAGGAGACATCGTAGCGCTACCACCACAAGCTGAGGGCATCCTGCGCAGCCGCGGCACCGAGAAGGACACCTGCGCGGTCGTCCTGCAGGGCTGCAGCCCCTCGACCGTCGCACTCCGTGACGGCTATCTGATCGAGACGCGGCGGTACCACAACGGCTCGGCGTCTCGCGCCGCATCTGGGACTGTGGCGCTCGGGGATGCGCAGTGATGACACGTGAAGACGGGCTGGATGCCGGGTCGCGACCGCCCCACATCAGGCGGAAACCTGCTTCGCACTTACCGAACGAGTGGCGAGCCGCCGATGTGCGCGGACGCCGCGCATCTCGAGGCTTGTCACGCCGAATCGGCCAGGATGCGGCACAGCGCGATGAGCAGGTCGGTCTGGGTGACCATGCCGCGCAGGCGGTTCCGCTCGTCGACGATGACGACGGCGTGCGTGCGTCCGTCGGTCAGGATGCGGCTCAGCGCTGCGAGGGGCGTGTCCGCCGAGGCCGTCGACGGTAGTGAGGCCATCGAGCCGACGGTGCCCGCGGGGTGCGCGAGCTCGCGGAGCCCGAGAGTGCCGACGACGGCGCCGTCGTCGTCGAGCACCGGCACCGTCCGGACGTCGTGCTCGAGCAACAGGTCCCGCGCCGTCGTCGGATCGTCGCCCGACCGGACCGAGACGGTGTCGCGCGACATCACGTCCGCGGCGACGAGGTCGCCGTGCTGCCGGACGAGCGCCTGGGTCTCGACCTCGCGCAGCAGCAGACCGATGTCGTCGCGGTCGATGTCGAACGTCTCGCCGATCTCGGCCAGCGCCCGGTCCACGTCGTCGGCCCGGAAGCAGCTGCGGCGATCGGCCCGGTCGGACGGCGCCGTCCGGTGTGGGTAGGGGTGCCGCGACAGGCGGTGGAACAGCCACCCCATCGCGACCAGGACGACCGAGTTCACCCCGACCGGGAACAGGGCGAACAGCGGGCCCGCTCCGGTGATCACGCTGCCGCCGATGACGGCCGTCAGGGCTGCGGCCCCTCCGGGTGGGTGCAGGCAGCGCAACAGCGACATCGTCGCGATCGCCACGGCGACGGCCAGCCCCGCCTGGGCGAGGACGTCGGGTACGGCCAGCCGCGCCCCGACCCCGATGAGTGTCGAGACGACGTTGCCCGCGATGACCGGCCAGGGCTGCGCGAGCGGGCTCGACGGCACCGCGAACACCAGGACCGCCGACGCCCCGACCGGTGCGACGATGAACGGCAACGCCGCGCCCGGCCCGACGACGAGCGCCCCGATGGCACCGGCGACCGAGATGGCCGCGAGCGCCCCGGCACAGGCGAACAGCCGGTCGGACAACCGGGCACCGGCGAGGATCGGGCGGAACTGCGGGAGTCGGCGCGAGAGAGCCGCCACGCGCGTCCTCCAGGAACTCTCGACCCGTCGATTCCGGCAGCTCGTGGCGCCGGTCGGGACGTTACGGGCAGATGTCGTTCCAAGTCATCCCGTACCTCGTCCAAGGGCTGGGCAGGAGTGGCCTCTCCAGGCAGGCAGGGCATGACCGTCTGACCAGGCAGGATCGTGAGCGGCGATGCAGGCTGACGATCTCCGACGGGAGTCGGCTCCACGTTGCCGCCTACCCGTCAGGCCGCGTTCCGATCGCCCAACCAGTGTCCACTCGAGCCGGCAGCTGAACGGTTCAGATGCGGGCGGTCATCATGCCGCCCACGACTGCTTCGCCAATGACCCGGCACCATTGAGCCTTTGCCAACCTGATGGACGAGCAGGTCAGCTGGCGTGCGGCGTGGCGTGACCTCGAAAGGGTGAAGCTCCTGGTAGGCGGGCGATTGCCTAGATCAATCCGCCTGACCAGGAGCTTCAGAGTGTTGTCTTACCCGTCCGGGATGACCGTGTCCAGCCGCGCGCTCGGCCTGCTCGCCGACGCGCTGCGCGCGCACCGCAACCAGCGGGCTACACGCTGGCGCAAGCTCTCCGCCGGCCGCCAGGCCCTGCTGGTGGTGGCCTATCTGCGCAAGGGCGAGACCTATGCCGACCTGGCCTGCGGGTTCGAGATCGGCACGTCAACGGTCTACCGCTACGTGCGCGAAGCGCTCGCCCTGCTCGCGGCGATGGCCCCGACGCTGGAGCAGGCGATCGAGGTCGCCTCACGCAAGGCGTTCGTGATCGTCGACGGCAGCCTGCTGCGGATCGACCGGGTCGGCATGGCGTCCGGCCGAGACCGCCCCTACTACAGCGGCAAGCACAAGGCCCACGGGCTGAACGTGCAGGTCATCGCCGACCCGGTCGGCAGGCTGGTGTGGATCTCCCCGCCGCTGCCTGGCGCGCGGCACGACATGGGAGCCGCCCGCGACCACGGGATCATCGAGGCGCTGACCGCGCATGAGATCCCCGCGGTCGCCGACACCGCCTACCAAGGCGCCGGTCCGATGGTGGCCGTGCCGCAGCGGCGTCGGCGCATCGACCCGGACACCGGGCGCTACCGGCGCCTGTCGCGCAACCAGAGGGAGGTCAACGCCGCACACGCCCGCCGACGCGGGCCGGGTGAGCGGGTCAACGCCGAGCTGAAGAACTGGAAGGTTCTGCGCAAGATCAGATCCTGCCCGGCCCGGGCCGCCGAGCTCGTCGCCGCAGTTCAGACCCTCATGATCGCCAACGGATGATCAGGTTGGCAAAGGCTCATTCCGAAGAACGTGGGTTGCGTCCAGCCACGCTGCTGGGCTCAGGCCGGTGGCCTCGCGGCTGGCGGCGGAACGATCACCGTCGATCAGGACAACGACGTCGATGTCGTTCGGGTGCTCCCGGGCGGTCACGAAGGAGCCGTTGATCCACGCCGCGTAGATCGGTATGCCTGCTGCCTGGAGCTCAAACAGGCGAGACGAGGCGAGACTCAGTAGCGACCGTCGATGATCTGTCGTCCCGAACGTGCGTTCGACTTCCTGCCAGGTCGCTGGCCACGGCTCCTCGGACCACGGCAGGACGAACTGCTGCTCGTCGTCTTCGCTCACGACCAGCTCAGGCAGCACGCCCGCGCCTTTCCAACACGTCCACGGATATGGAGTCGTGCACGAGCGGTGTCTTGTTAGCCACGGGCAGCGATCGGGTTCTCCGTGCCCAGTAGTGACGCACCTCACCGGACGTGCCGAATCCGCCTCTAGGGGATCAAGGCGCCGCCTCCGGCGGCGCGGGGCCGGCCACGCCGGCCCCGCCGCTTCGCTCACTACACCTCCGGCCCGTTCGCGGCGTCGGGTCCGGCTACCCGGCCCCACTGCCACGGGACGAACGCCTATCCCGGAGGCATTCAGCGAGCCACAGCACGGCTCAGGTCGTCCAGCGACGGTGCTCCAGCCATCCCAGCTGCGGATCGGTAGACCCGGCACGACAGACCCGCTCCGGGCGAGACCTGCTCGGCGAACGGATCGGCGCCATCGATCACGACCGTCGGGGAACCCGCGAACGCCGGGATCGAGCCCACCGTGTCCTCGGTGACGATGCGGACCGCGATCGGAGTGTCCTCATGTCCGGCGTCGTCGAGGGCCTGGCGCAGACGCTCGAAGGTCGGGCGCTCGTTCGGGCAGTCCGTCACGACCAGAAGCTCAACGCGCATCTCTACATGGTGCCCGGCGCGGGTAGCGACACTCCCGGGCCAGCAGCGGTTCAATCGTTGCGGCCCATCCGGATCAGGTTCCCGCTCGGGTCCTTCACACTGAACTCGATCATTCCCCACGGTTCGACCACGACGTCGCTAACCGGCAGGCCCTGCGCCTTCAGGCGGGCGTGCCAGTCGTGGGGATCGGGAATGTGGATGTAGACCGCCGCGGCGTTGTGCTCCGGGTCGAGCTCGGCCCGCAGATCCAGATGCAGCACCTCCGCGTCGCCGAACATGACGAACGCGTACTCCGGGCTGTACTCCTCGACCTGTAGGCCCGCACGGGTCCAGAACTCCCGGGCTGCCGGCATGTCGTGCACCGGGAAGATCGGCGTGATCGATGGGCGGTTCGCCAGCCGACCGGCCATGCCGTGCACACAGCCGCCACACACCGCGATCTCGGGGTGATGGCTCAGCCGCGCCACCTCGTCCGGAGGCTTCGGAGCGCCGCAACACCCGCACGTCACCGTGGTCTCCTGCGACACGTTGGTCATGTCGGCCCCCTTCACGAGTCCGCCGAGCGTAGCGGGCAGACGGGCATATCCGGCACGGCCTCACAAGATTGTCGCCCTCGAAGAGATGGTGGGCGCTGCCCACACCCGACACCGCTTCGGAGATCAGGGGGAGTGTGGCGTGGGTGGTGATCTCCTCACGGCGCGCCGAGACGGCAGCCAGCCCGAGGGGCGGGGCACAAGGCGGGACTGAGTACCTTGCACCCCGCCCCTCGGCCCGGCAGGGGCAAGCCCGCGCCGCGAGGAGATCACCACCAGGCAGGGGAGTGGGGTAGCGAACCCCGCGCGACCACCCGCTAGCTTGGCGTCGATGGCACCAGATCTGCCCGACTTTAAGAAGATCAATGCTGCTGTCGAAGCCGCGGGACAGGTTCGTGGACGACACTTCACCGAGTGGGTCCCACACCTTGACGAGCTGCGGAAGCAGCGACGAGACGACGAGTCACTGACTCTGCTGCTGGAGATCATCGCTGCCGCTGAACGGGCCGCCGCGATTAAGACCATGGACCCTCCGCCTGGGTACACGAAGCGAGCCGCCGTCATCTACCGGCGCCAACGCGACCACCTCGCAGAGGTCGCGATTCTCGAGCGATACCTCCGAGCGTGTCCACCTGGTCGAGGCGATACCACTGTGTCCGAGCGCCTCGCCAAGGCAAAACAACTCGCCGACACGGCGTAGCCGTCACCCGCACCGTTCGTCGATCCCCGTGCCGAATACGTGCTGAAGTTTGTGACCGGACCGACCGGGCGACGGAACTATTGCAGGTCAGGGCCATCGAACAGGGTGCGCAGGGCCTCCCCTTAAAAGGGTCCCGGTGTCGGTTCGAGTCCGACCGGGGGCACCCCGCTTCGACGTCGAGAATACCCCTCTGACCAGTCGTTACACCCGCCACGACCACGATGAAGTTGTCCGGCGCGCGCTGGTGCTGACCGGGGTTCACCGGGTGCCTGCGCTGAACAGGCGCTGAAAACTCAGGCACCGGAACCGTCCCCGAGCGCCGCTGCGATCCGCTCCCGTGCCGCGTCCTCCTGGCCGACGATGCACTTCGGGTAGATCTGATGCAGGACCCCGACGCTGTGTCCGGCCCACTCGGCGACCTGGGTCGACGGCACACCGGCGTTGAGCCACGTCGAGACCGCGGCGTGGCGGAGGTCGTAGGGGCGTCGGGCGAGAGGTGAGGCGGCATCCTCGGGGGTCAGAGCGCTCGCGCGGGCCTTCCGCCAGACACGGCAGTACGTGCCCTCCGGGAGATCGCCGCCGCGGACACCGCGGAACAGCCGGCCGTCCGGCGTCGTGCCGTGCTCAGCGAGGTGCGCCCGTCGTAGTGCCGTGAGTGGTGGTGGTGAGGGGACCGAGCGGGTCTCACCGCGGGCCCGGTACTTCAACTCCCGCTCCTCGCGGCGCCGGCGTTGTCGGTCCAGGAAGCGCCGGCCTCCGGGGTGGAGCCGGTCAGCAGCAGCTCGCCCCAGCCATCGTCGGGCAACCGGAGGTCAGCCGCCCGCAACGTCACGGCCTCACCCGGCCGCAGCGCGGCGTAGTAGAGCAGGCAGGGGAAGGCGACGAGCCCGGGACCACTGGGCCTCTGGGTTCCGGCAGCCGAGAGCAGCGCCCGGGCCTGCGCAGCGTTGACGACGACCCGCTTGTCCACCGACTTCACCGTGCGCGGGATCGTCCATGCGATCGCCGTGACCGGGTTCCGGGTCAGGAGACGACACTCGTCACGGCGCCGCCTGGCGGCGGCGCGGGGCCGGCAGCGCCGGCCCCGCTACCGTGCCAAGTCGGAGCCAGATCCCGATCGCGCCTGCGGCACCGTCATCGCCCGTGCTTCCGCCTCACGACAGAGAACCTCGGCCACGTCGCAGAGCTTCATGTTGACGTCCTGGGAGGACCGCACCAGCAGTCGGAAAGCGCTGTCATCGGTCAAGCGAAACCGCTCGATCAGGATTCCCTTGGCCCGCCCGATGACGTCGCGGCTCGTCAAAGCCTTCACGAGGTGCTCGGCGCGCTGCGCGCCGTACACCGCTACCGCGGCTTGTGTGACGAACGCGGCCATGATGGTGCGCGAGCGGTCGTCGCTGAACGCCCCGACCTCGTCCGACCACACCGTCATCGCACCGATCGGATGTTCCTCAGGGGCCATGGCGTGGCACAGGACGCTGCGCATCCCCGCACTGGCGGCGGCTGGGGCGAAGACCGGCCACCGATCGCCGGCCTCCGTGAAGTCGTCGATGACGACCTCACTCAGGGAACCGGCCGCGATGGCATCGATGCACGGCCCGTGTCCGCAGTCCACCATGACCCGGGCCAACTCCGGGATGCGCTTGTCGGTGGCTGCGAGGCAGTGCAACCCCGACCGGTCCTGAGTGGTCAGCGCAGCCCATTTGGCGTGGGGTACCGCTCGCACCAGGTCATCGCAGATCCGGGTGTACTGCTGGTCTGTGTCCTGGTCAGCCCCCGGCTCGCTGAGGAGCCGCTCCGCTTGCGCCTGAAGGACCGAGTGCAGTTCTTGTGTCTCCACGAAGATCAGTGCCTCCTCGCTGCTCGCGAACCGTCGGACTCACTCTGGCCTGATAGACCGTGCCATAACGCAGCTTGGAGAGTCAGTCTCCCGGCGCTGGTCAGACACCTTCGAGGGCTTGTACGACAAGGCCCCCGGGCTCCGCCCGGACCCGACACCGCTCGGAGATCAAGGGAGTGCGGCAGAACTGGGTGATCTCCTCACGGCGCGCCGAGCCTGGCAGGGGGGAACCCGCGCCGCGAGGAGATCACCAGGAGGCCGGGCGGGTGGGGGAGACACCCCCGTCGGTGCAGCGCACGGACGCTACGCGGACGCGGGACTCGGCCCGCTCATCGTCGTCGTCTCGGCCGTTGTGACGAGACACAGCTACTCGACGATCGGCCCCTTCGACGTCGTCTGTGCGGTGATCGCCGTCGCGGCCCTCGTCGTGTGGGTCGGCTTCGATGCGGCTCCCACCGCGGTGATCTTCGCCGTCGGAGCCGATGCGGCGGCGCTGCCCACGATCCGGAAAGCCTGGCATGACCCCGACTCGGAGAACCTGCTGTTCTACGTGCTCGTCGGGATCGTCTTCACGAGGCGACGCTCCGCACTTGTCCGTGCCCACCATCGGCCCTAGCGCCATCGACATGCCCGTGCCGAATACGTGGTGAAGTTCGGCGACGCAGCCGACCGGAATCGCTATCTGCCCAGGTCGGTGTGGTGGCGGTGTCGGCACCCCGGCTCCCCCTTAGAAAGGTCCCGGTGTCGCTTCGAGTCCGACCCGGGGGCACCCCGCTTCCACATCCCGACTACCCCTCTGGCCAGCGCTGACGCCTGACGGAACCGAGACGATGTCGTCCGGTCGTAGCCGGTCCTGACCGGTGCGGCGGTACCGCCCGGGTTCGAAGTCCAGCCGCGATCACGGGTGCACGATCCGCGGATCCGGAGCCGCAGGCTCTCGGAGCGAACCGGCTGCTCGGCCTTCTGCTGTGCGAGGAGAAGCAACGGCGAGCATCGCGACCCGTGAACCGCCCCACCATGTTGCGGAGGAGCGCAACACGCTGTCCGTGCTTGCGGTCGCCAGGGGCACACGCACGATCCCGGGCGGCGGTGGTGCTGTCGTCCAGGTCGGGCAGACCCGCGGACAGCCACCCGACAAGGAGACCCGATGAGCGATCCCGTCGCCTCCCACGCCCTCGACCACACGTTCACCGCCACGCTCGAGAAGAGCGATGCGCCGGGCGGGTGGGTCTACCTGCGCACCGACTGGTCGGCCGAGTTCTTCGCCACCCGCGGCCCGGTCAAGGTCCGGGCACGATCGACGGCCATCCGTTCCAGAGCTCTTTCATGGCGCTCGGCGACGGGACGCACAAGCTGCCCGTGACCGCGGCGGTGCGGACGACGATCGGCAAGCAGGCCGGGGACGCCGTCACCGTCCACCTCGACGAGCGTCCGGGCCGTCGGTGACCTCCGTACGCGCCACCGTCGGAGCCGTACCGGCCGCGATCCACCCCGGGGACCGGCTCGTGACGCTCGTCGTCACCCGGATCGTCGCGATCGGCTCCTGAGCAACCGGCAGGGTCACGGGCTCTGCGCGGGCTCGTCGATGCCTGCACTCGCGACGGTCCGGGACCGGCCGGCCCCACCGGTCCGGCGTCAACGGGGTGAGCCGCTCGTCCGAGGACGCGGTGCTGCCCGGCCGGTCCGGCCACGACGGTGTCCACGATGCTCTCCGTCTCGGTCATCCGGGCGTCGGCCCGTGCCGGACCGCGCCCCGCCTCGACGACGAGCCGGTCCCGGACGACGCCGGCCAGCAGCCGGACCCGCGTCGACCGATGAGTTCCGCCGCCCCCGGCGGTCCACCGTCGCGACGCGGTCCGCGCGTTCACCGAGGAGGCCCCATGCCCCGCACCCGGGTGCACAATCTGTTCATCTCGCTCGACGGTTACGCCGCCGGCGACCACGTGACCCTCGACGCCCCGATCGGCGACGCCGGACGGCTCTTCGCCGGGTTCGACGGGCGGTTCATCCACGGGATCGGCGGGGTGGACGCCCCCGTCACCCTGGACCGCGCCCTGACCAGCACGTGGGCCCAGGGCATCGGCGCCGAGATCATGGGGCGGCGCAAGTTCGGCTCGCAGACCGGCCCCTGGACCGACGACGGCTGGCAGGGCTGGTGGGACGACGAGCCCCCGTTCCACACCCCGGTGTTCGTCATGACCCACCACCCGCGGCCGCCGATCGAGTTCGCGAACGGGACGAGCTTCCACTTCGTCGACGGGTCGGCGCAGGAGGTGCTGACGGTCGCGCAGAAGGCCGCGGGCGACCTGGACGTGCGACTCGGTGGGGGACCCTCGACGATCCGGCAGTTCCTCGACGCCGACCTGGTCGACGTCATGCACGTGGTGATCCTGCCGATCGTGCTGGGGCGTGGGCTGTCCCCGTGGGAGGGGCTGAACGGAGTCGAGGACCGGTTCACGGTCGAGTCGGTCGCCTCGCCGAGTGGGCGCATCCACCAGTTCTGGAACCGGAAGGTCTGACGCCCGTGGGTTTCCTCAGCTACTCCATGAGCATGTCCCTCGACGGCTTCGTCGAGGACCCCACCGGCAGCATCGCCTTCGGCGACCCCGACGAGGAGGTGCACCGCCTGTCCAACGACCAGACCCGGGCGACATCGGTGTTCCTGTTCGGCCGCAACCTCTACGACATCATGGAGGACTTCTGGACCGCCCCCGAGCGGGCGGACGGCCACCCGGTGGAGGCGGAGTTCGCGCACCTCTACACCGCGATCCCCCGGGTGGTGTTCTCCGACTCGCTGACCTCCGTCGCGCCCGGGTGCCGTCTCGTCCGCCGCGCCGACGCCCCGGAGGAGGTGGCCCGGCTGAAGGAGGAGACCGACGGCGAGCTGGCCGTGGGCGGGCCCGGGCTGGCCGCGTCGCTGCTGGACCTGATCGACGAGTTCCGCCCGCGGGTGGTGCCGGTCGTCCTCGGCGGCGGGAAGCGGTACCTGCCGCTCGGGGCGGACCTGCGGCTGCGCCTGGTCGAGCAACGCGTGTTCGACGGCGGGACCGTGCACCTGCGCTACCACCGCGTCCGCTGACCAGGGCCGGACGCCTCAGGCCGGAGCGAGGCGTTTGGTGAAGAAGACCCTGCGGTAGCCGTCCTGCTCGGCGCGGTGGGTCTCGACGTAGCCCTGGTGCGAGTAGTAGCCGAGGTTTTCCGTCATCGCCTCGTTGGTGTAGAGCTCGATCCGGTCGTGGCCGCGGCGCCGCGCCTCATCCTCGGCGAAGGCGAGCAGCCGTGCGCCCACGCCCCGCCCCTGCGCCGACGGGTCGACCGCCACGTTGTCGAGCAGGAGCCGGCCGTCGCCGTCGAGCAGGACGAGGAGGCCGACGACCCGGCCGTCGTCCTCGGCGACCCACATCGTCGCCTCGCGCACCGCGGCCGCGTAGTCCGCGCCGACCGGCGCGGGCGGACGGCCGATCCGGGCGGTGTAGTGCCCGTACGCCTGCCGGGCGAGCTCGGCCGAGACGTCGACGTCGTCCTGACCGGCCGGTCGGATGGTCACCATCGGCGCAGACTAGCGACGGTCACGGACCCGGTACGCCGGTTTCCGCGGTCCGGTCGCGGCACCGGACGGGGCGTCCCGGGGACTCCTACCGTTCTCGTCGCCGCCCCCCCCGGGAGCCGTCCGTGGTCGCCCAGGCGGGAGCCGTGTTCGCGGCCACCAACGTCGACGACCTCCTCGTCCTGGCGCTGTTCTTCGCCCGGGGCGCCGACGGGCGCCGGCTCGCGACGACCGTCGACGGGAGCGCGCCCTGACCCGGACGCCGGAGATCCGCACCCGGACCGGTTGGCGACAGGATCCTGATGTCACGTAGATCATCCTCAGTGTGTCCGCAACGGACGGACGACGGAGGGCGCGACGATGCGGATCCCGGTGCACGGCACGACCCTGGCCTGCGACGAGTACGGCAGCGGCACGCCGCTCGTGCTCGTCCACGGGACAGGGGCGCAGGCGTCGTCCTGGGGCGGGACGGTGCACGACCTCGCCGCGGGCGGCCACCGGGTGCTCGCCTACGACCGTCGCGGCTACGGCCGCTCGGCCCACCCGCCGGTGCGCGACTACCGCGTGCACGTCGCCGACCTGGCCGCGGTGATCGACCACGTCGGCGCGCCCGCGCACGTGCTCGGGTGGAGCTCCGGTGGCAACACCGCGCTCGCCTGCGCGGTGGAGCGGCCCGAGCTGTTCCGGTCGCTGGTGGTCGTCGAGGCGCCGTGGCACGGGCTGCGCGGGGCCTCGCCGTCGCTGCTCGCGGCGCTCGCCCGGGCCAAGGCCGACCAGGTCCGCGGCCGCCGACGGGAGGCCGCGGCGACGTTCCTCCGCTGGGCGGCCCGCTGGGCCGACGGCGGCAACGGCTTCGACCCGCTCCCGCCCGAGGCGAAGGGGGAGCTGTACGCGAACGCGCCGAGCGTCCTCGCCGAGCTGGGCGTTCACCCCTACGGGCTGATGATGGAGCACGTCCCGACCGCGCGGCTCGCCCGGATCCCGGTCCCGGTGACCTGGCTGCTCGGCGGGCGGAGCATCGGGTGGTACGCCGACCTGCACCGCCGCGTCGCCGCCGTCGTCCCCGGGCTGCACACCGAGACCGTCGACGGCGCCGGGCACCTCGTGCACGTCGAGCAGCCGGAGGCGTTCGCGAAGGCCGCGCTCGCCGGGGTCGCCCGCGGCGCGTGAGCGTCAGGCGTAGCCGACCGAGGAGATGGCGTAGCGCCGCACGTCCGCGCCCAGGATCCGGGCCGCGGTGTTCCCGTCCGGTCCGGAGCCGCGGAACGCGAGCAGCTCCTCCTCCGAGGCCCAGCGCTCGACGACGTTCACCCGCGCCGGGTCCAGGGTGTTCGCGGTCAGGGCGAAGTCCGGGCAGCCCGGGGCCGAGCGCGCGAGCGCGACCGCCCGCGTCCCCTCGGGGACGAGGGCGTCTCGGTCGGCAGGGTCGGTGAGCAGGTGGCCCGCAACGATCGGCATGCAGGAGGGACCGCCGCGCGGCTCCGCACTCATCGGTCGCGCAGCGCGTCGTCCAGTGCGGTGGTCAGCGCGGCGACGCGGCTGCGGCCGGCCGCCGCGCGCGGGTAGCGGCACAGGACGTCGACCAGCTCCGGTGTCGCGCGCCGCCGGGCACGGTCGAGCTGCGCGTCGCCGCTGCGG
>NZ_WWFY01000994.1:0-4441 GCF_009864975.1 Pseudonocardia sp. SID8383 | reverse complement strand
ACCGTGCTGGTCGACGGCGGCATGAGCGACGACCCGCGCCCCGCCCTCTACGGCGCCCGCTACCCGGTCCGGCTCGTCGGGCGCGCCACCCGGGCGCCGCTGGAGACGGTCCGCGTGGCGGGGCGGCACTGCGAGTCCTCCGACGTGATCGCCGACGGCGTCCGGCTGCCCGCCGACGTCGCGCCCGGGGACCTGCTGGCGGTGCCGGTGTCCGGCGCGTACCACGCGTCGATGGCCTCGACCTACAACCAGGTCCCGCGCCCGCCGGTGGTCGCCGTCGCCGCGGGGGCGTCGCTGCCGCTGCTGCGCCGCGACACCCCGGAGGACCTGCTGCGACGCGACTGCTCCTGACCCCCGCGCCGCTCAGCGACGCGGCCGCGGCGCCGGCTGGCACCGCGGGCAGGTGAACGACGAGCGGTTCATGAACGCGTCCCGGCGGATCGGGGTGCCGCAGCGACGGCACGCCCGGTCCGCCTGGCCGTAGACGTTCAGGGAGCGGTCGAAGTAGCCCGAGGCGCCGTTGACGTTGACGTACAGCGCGTCGAAGGAGGTCCCGCCCTGGGCGAGCGCCTCGTGCATGACGGTCGTCGCGGCGTCGAGGACGGCGTGACCCTGGGCCCGGGTGAGTTTCTCGGTGGGCCGGGCGCCGTGGAGCCGGGCCCGCCAGAGCGCCTCGTCGGCGTAGATGTTGCCGATCCCGGAGACGACGGTCTGGTCGAGAAGCGCCCGCTTGACCTCGGTGCGACGGCGACGCAGCGCCGCGACGGCGTCGTCGGCCGAGAACGCCGGGTCCATCGGGTCGCGCGCGATGTGCGCGACCGACTCGGGCACCAGGCCGCCGCCCGCGGCCGCGGCGAGCGGGTGCACCGACAGCCCGCCGAAGGTGCGCTGGTCGACGAAGCGGAGCTCGGGGCCGTCGTCGTCGAACCGGACACGGACCCGCAGGTGCTTCTCGCCGGGCGCGTCCGGGGGCTCCACGAGCATCTGCCCGGACATCCCCAGGTGCGCGAGCAGTGCGTCGTCGCCGGGGCCCGCGGTGTCCAGCTCCAGCCAGAGGTACTTGCCGCGCCGCGCCGCCGCGGACAGCGTGCGACCGGTCAGCCGGCCGGTGAAGTCGTCCGCGCCGGTCGGATGCCGGCGTACCGCGCGCGGATGCAGCACCTCGACGCGGGCGATCCGCCGGTCCAGCACGTGGTCGGCGAGGCCGCGGCGGACGACCTCGACCTCGGGCAGTTCCGGCATCGACGGCTACCGCCCGGAGCCGGCACTCTCGTCGGACAGCGCGTGCCAGGCGATCTCGGCCGCCTTCTGCTCGGCCTCCTTCTTGGTGCGCCCCTCACCGCTGCCGAGGTCACGACCCCCGACGACGGCCGTCGCGGTGAACACCTTCAGGTGGTCCGGGCCCTCCTCGTCGATCCGGTACTCGGGCACGCCGTGCCCGCCGGCGGCGGTGAGCTCCTGCAGGCTGGTCTTCCAGTCCAGGCCCGCACCGAGCAGCGGGGCACTGTGCAGCAGGTCCGCGAACAGCCGGTGGATCAGCTCGCGGGACGGCTCGAGGCCGTGCGCGAGATACACCGCGCCGAGCAGCGCCTCGGTGGCGTCGGCCAGGATGCTGGCCTTCGACCGGCCACCGGTCAGCTCCTCACCGCGCCCCAGGTACAGGTACGCGCCGAGACCGTGCGGCCCGTCGTCCGGCGTCGGCAGCGCCACCGCGACGGTGGCGAGCGCGTGCATGTTGACCACGCTCGCGCGCAGCTTCGCCAGCTGCCCCTCGGGCAGGTCCGGGTGGTCCCGGTAGAGCCGCTCGGTGATCACGATCGACAGCACTGAGTCGCCCAGGAACTCCAGGCGCTCGTTGGTCGGCAGTCCGCCGTGCTCGTAGGCGTAGGACCGGTGGGTCAGCGCCAGCGTGAGCAGCGCCTCGTCCAGGTCCACACCGAGTGCGGACAGCAGAGGTGACCGGTCCGTCACCGGACCGGTCACGCTCTTGTCGCCCACTGCTGCGATCAGGCCGGGCTGGTGACCTGACGGCCGTCGTACTGCCCACAGGTCGGGCAGGCGATGTGCTGCAGCTTCGGCTCACGGCAGGCGCGGTTCGAGCAGGCGACCAGGGTCGGCGCAGTGGCCTTCCACTGCGACCGGCGCGCACGCGTGTTCGACCGCGACATCCGGCGCTTGGGAACGGCCATGATGACACTCCTCGGTACTTCGAACGATCAGGTCTGCCCACCGGGGAGCGGGCTCACGAGGAGCCGCCGCTCAGTCGGTGGAGGGCAGGCGCTCACGGAGCGCCGCCCAACGAGGATCCAGTGTCTCATGCCCGTGATCCGACGGGAGATCGGCCCACCTCTCGCCGCACTCGACGCACAGACCGGGGCAGTCCTCGCGGCACAGCGGCGCCATCGGGAGCTCGGTGACGATCGCGTCGCGCACGGTCTGGGTGAGGTCGATGCGCTCGTCGACCAGGCGCGGGATCTCGTCGGCGTCGGTGGTCTCCTCGGTGACCGAGTCCGGGTAGGCGAACAGCTCGCCGATCCGGACCTGCACGTCCTCACCGATCGGCTCCAGGCAGCGCGAGCACTCCCCCGCCAGCCGGGCGTCGGCCGTGCCGGAGACGTAGACGCCCTCGGTCACCGACTCCAGGGACACGTCGAGCTCGACGTCGGACCCGCCGGGGACGGTGATCACCCCGGTCAGGCCGATCTCGGCGTCGCCCGACGGCGCGGGGACCGTACGGGCCACGGTGCGCTGGTTGCCGGGGCGGCGGGCCAGCTCGCGGGTGGAGAGGACCCAGGGGTTGTCGTCGGGACGGTTCTGGCTGCGCGCGGTGTTCATCTCGCGGACCAGCGTACGCGGCCCGTTCAGTCGCGTCGTCGCACGTCGAACGCGTCGGCGACCAGGGCGCCCAGCTCCAGGAACGCGTCCGCGGTCGCCGGGCGGAGCCGGGCCGGGTCGACCCGGCCGCCGGTGGCCAGGTGCGGGTCGTGCGGGACCTCGACGACGCCGCGCACCCGCTGGGCGAAGTGCTCGCGGATCCGGGCGGCGTCGACCTCGGCGCTGCGCCGGTCGCAGGACAGCACGACCACCGCGTCGCGGACGAGGTCGCCGTGGCCGTGCGCGACCAGCCAGTCCAGCGTCTTGCTGGCCCGGCCCGCGCCGTCGACGGTCGGGGCCCCGACGACGACCACCGAGTCGGCGCGCGCGAGGGTGCCCTGCATCGTGGAGTGCACCATCCCGGTGCCGGAGTCGGTGATGATGATGTTGAAGAAGCGGCCCAGGAGGTCGACGACGCGCTCGTACTCGTCGCGGGAGAACGCCTCCCCCGAGGCGGGGTCCTGCTCCGAGGCCAGGACCTGCAGGCGCCCGGCGAGGCTCGTGTAGCGGGACACGTCGGTCCAGGTGCCGACCGAGTCCAGGTCGTTCAGCAGCTCGCGGACGGTGATCCGGGAGTCGCCGGTGAGGCGGTCGGCGAGCGTGCCGGCGTCGGGGTTGGCGTCGAGGACGACGGCCCGGTCCCCGCGGTGCTCGGCCAGCGCCTGTCCGAGGCAGGCAGCGACCGTGGTCTTGCCGACGCCGCCCTTCACCGACATGACCGCCACCCGGTGCGCCCCGGCCAGTGGCGCGCGGACCCGGGTCAGCAGCCCGGAGCGGAGCTCCTCGGCGTCGCTCGGGCCGGGGTTCACCCGGCCGCCGGTGACGTCGTAGAGGGCGCGCCGCCAACCGGTGCGCGGCCGGTCGGGCCGCGCGCGCAGCATGGCGTCCTCACGCAGGTCCGCCGCGGCCGCCCCGGGGTTCCCGCGCGGGGCCTCGGAGCGGGGGAGCTCGGGACGCGGGGCCTCGGGGACCGCAGGGGCCGCGGCCTCGGCCGGGGGCTGCGCCGGGTTCGTCACAGGGGGTCCTTCCAGCCGGTGCCCGTAGCGTGCCCACCAGGTCGTCGGGTCGGGTTCGGGCCGGCGTGCCATGCGCGGGAGAGTAGTACGGCGGGTGACCTGGATTCCTGCGTCCGGCGTATCCGACCACAGCAACTGCGCGTGGTGAAGCACCTGTGTCGCAGCAGTACCCGTGATCACCCGGCCGCGCGGGCCGCCTGCCGGGTCGCGCCGGGCGTCTCGCCGAGCACCGCCCGGTAGCGACGGGTGAAGTGGGCCTGGTCGGCGTAGCCGAGATCGGCGGCCAGCCCGGCCAGCGCGGTGTCCGGGTCGGTCCGGAGCACCGCGGCGGCGTGCTGCAGGCGACGACATTCGATCAGCCACAGCGGGGTCAGTCCGATGTGGCCGCGGACCAGGCGTTCCAGGGTCCGCGGCGCGACACCGACGAGCTCGGCGAGCTGGTCGGCGCGCAGGACGTCGGCGCGGGACTCGGCCAGCGCGCAGGCGCGGTTGACCAGGCGTCCGGCGTCGGTGACCCGGTCGGCCAGCGGGGCGAGCCAGTCCCGCACCGT